>JBBTSE010000004.1 GCA_038064855.1 Patescibacteria group bacterium | reverse complement strand
GGCCCCAACGGGAATCGAACCCGTATTTACGCCTTGAAAGAGCGCTGTCCTAACCATTAGACGATAGGGCCATATGACGCGGTCATCGTATCATTTTTACCCTTATGCGGAAAGTCCCTAGCCAAATCTTCCCTCAAGGGCGTTCTATGGCTATACTAGAGAACATCATGCAAGATTACTCCGTAGGGCATGTGGCCATTATTCCTGACGGCAACCGCAGGTGGGCGAAAGGGAAAGGCCTCTTCCCATGGCTTGGACACAAAGAAGGTATCACCGCATACGAAAAAGTTATTGATCGTGCACTTGATCTCAATATTTTTTGCGTGTCCTTTTGGGGAATGAGTGTCGACAATATCAAAAAACGCCCGGCAGCCGAAGTGGAATTTTTACTCAAAGCTTTCTCAAAAGCTTTATTAGACGCGCTCAAAAACCCACGACTCAAAGAACATGATGTGCGCATATCAATCGTTGGTGAGTGGCGGACTCTTTTTCCAAAAAGTTTAGTAGAAACTGGCGAGCGACTTATAGAAGAGACCAAGGATCGCAAACAGCATATTATGAATTTGATGCTGTGTTATGACGGCAAGACTGAGATGACACGCGCGTTTGAGGCGGCGATGAGTTCGGGCAAACCATTTACTTCTCCCAAAGATTATTTGTGGACGCGCGACTTGCCTCCGGTAGATCTCGTTGTTCGCACGGGGGGCGACCCACACCTGTCAGCCGGTTTTATGATGTGGGATACAGCGGATGCGCAGCTACACTTTACCGAAAAACTTTGGCCTGATTTTACGCCGGATGATTTTGAGGGCGCTATAAAAGACTTTCAGAGCCGTGAACGCAGGTTTGGTGCGTGATATACTAAACGCATGAATAGCGCCCTGGTCGTGGGGGAATATCTTTGGTGGCAGTACGAGGCAGGACTTGTACTGATGCTTGAGGCGTGGATGAATGTGCATTGGTTTTTATTGCACTTTTTTTCGGTACCCGAGCTTGCTCGTAGTCTATTCTCACCATTTCACCGCATGCGCGAGCGTAAAAAACAAGGATTTGATCTCGAGGATATTTTTGAAGTGTTCGCGATCAATATCTTGATGCGTTTTGTGGGCGCGTTGGTACGATTGGTATTTATCAGCGCGGGTCTTGTAGTACAGGTTGTAGCGTTTGCTATTGGTTTCTGTATTTTGTGCACCGCGCTATTGAGCCCAATAGTGATCCCCGCACTTTTCCTTAGTGGTATATGGATAATCGTTTTCTGATATGATTCCGCGCAGACATATTTTGTGTATTGAGCAGACGCTCTCGACAGGCGCACGGGGGATGCTGGTCAAAATATTTTTGTTTGTCGGTATCGTGGGTGTCGGATTTTTTGTAGCAGCAAACCTATTGTCCGTCAGCATCCCTCATATCGACAAGGCGGCGGGTGCGGGGCTCATCGCATTTTCATTCTTTTTCTTTTTTGGGTTTCTCGAGTTTTATTATCGCAGCGCGCTGGTACGCGAGATGGTTACCGTAGGGTCGGGGCGCATAGCGGTGTCCTCCGAGATACTGCGCCTCTGGGCGCTCATGCCACGCGGGCCCGATGACAAACTTTCATTTCGTGAATGGTGGCGTGCGCTCGCGGGTACCGACGCGTTTCATCTTTTGCTCTTTCGTCTTGGTATCGCGCGTGGCGATTTTGATGCTTGGTTCAAAGCATATCCCACCACGGATGCGCCACAGGTGACAATCGAGGCGATCGCGGACAAAGAGCAAATGCTGACTGTCGCGCGCGTGCTGACTTTTGCGATTGATGCTGATAAAGCATTTGCCGAATTTTTATTCGCACACGAAGTCAAGCGTGAAGATTTGGAGGGAGCGGCATTGTGGGTAGAAGCAGAATTTGAAGAAGAGTACGCCCATACGCGTTGGTGGATGAGAGCACGACTCTCGCGCATACCCGGCATCGGAAAAGATTTGGGCTTTGGGTATACCTGGACGCTTAACCAGTATTCGCACGATCTTTCATATGCGACGACGCATTTTGCCAGAGAAGCTCGCAAAGATGAGATAGAACGCATCGAAGAAGTGCTCGCGCGCAATTCGCAGGCCAATGTGCTGTTGGTAGGGGAAGAAGGTTCAGGTAAGCACGCAGTACTCGAAGGACTTACCGAATGGATCCGCACGGGTCGCGCGCATCCGGCGCTCGAACACAAACGAGTGGTATTTTTTGACAGCTCGTCGGTCGTGGCATCGGCACAGGTCAAGGGCGCCTTTGAAGGGCTCATGATCCAAATGTTTAACGAAGCGACGGGGGCAGGTAATATTCTTTTGGTTATTGAAAACTTTCCAAGCTTTATTGCGTCAGCCAGTGAGCTTGGCGTGGACGCCGTCTCACTCCTCGAGCCATATATGGCAGGTTCGGCGATACAGGTAGTGGCGCTCTCCGATACGGATTCATTTCATCGCGACCTCGAACCTAACGGCAAGATAATGAAACTTTTTGAGAAAGTAACACTCGAAGAGCCAACGCGCGAGCGCACACTTGGTATGTTGCAAGACGCACTCGGCGCTATCGAACCGCATACAGGCAAGTTTTTTACCTATCCTGCACTTTTACGCGCCCATGAGCTTGCCGATAGGTTTATCACGACGGGCGCCATGCCCGAGAAAGCTATTGATCTTTTAGAGCAAGCGGCATCTTCAGTACCAGCTGACCGCATCGTCATCATGCCTTCTGATATCGACACGGTAGTAGAGAAAAAGACTCATATACCGACGACTATTGCCGAGCCCGAAGAGCGTTCAAAGCTTTTACATCTCGAAGAGCTCATCGGCGCGCGCGTGATCGGGCAGTCGCGGGCAGTGCGCGCGGTAGCTGATGCGCTGCGCAGGGCGCGCTCGGGTCTGCGTGCAAGTACGCGACCTGTAGGATCATTTCTCTTTTTAGGGCCCACAGGTGTGGGTAAGACTGAGACCGCAAAAGCATTGGCATTTACGTATTTTGGAGAAGAGGATGCGATGTTTCGATTTGATATGTCGGAATATCAGGGTACTGACGGCATCGAAAAACTTATCGGTTCGCGCGACGCGCATGATCCGGGCATTTTAACATCACGCCTGCGCGAAAAACCGTTTTCACTCTTGCTCTTCGACGAGTTTGAGAAAGCGTCTAAAGAAGTTCACAATCTTTTTTTACAAATTCTCGACGAAGGGTTGTTCTCTGATGGTGCTGGCAAGCGCGTGTCAGCGCGCGAGACGATGATCATCGCCACATCAAACGCAGGCGCCAATATTATTTGGGATTTACTCAAAGAAGGTAAAGAGCTTGCGGATATTGAGGGGCGTGTGATTGATGCGATTCGCCGTGAGCGTATTTTTTCACCCGAGCTTTTAAACCGCTTCGATGCGATCATTGTCTACCGCCCACTCGATAAATCCGAGCTTACCGAAGTGGCAATGTTGTTGTTACAAGACTTAATGAAAAGGTTACAAAAACAAGAAATTATTTTTGAACCCACGCTCGAACTCGCGGCCCGTGTGGTCGAGATTGGGTACGATCCAACCTTTGGCGCGCGCCCCATGCGCCGTGCGGTCGCTGATAAGGTAGAGCAAGTAATCGCCAAAAAGATTTTGGAAGGCAAGCTCAAACGCGGCGATACATTTCGGTTTACAAGCGAGGATATTGCTGCATTATAGATATATGGATATCTGTCTTTTTTGCAAAATCGTCAAAGGTGATATTCCTGCTGACAAGGTATACGAAGATGATATGGTCTTTGCGTTTCTTGATATTCATCCGCGCACACCAGGGCATACGATGGTGATCCCTAAAACACACGCAGAAACTTTGCTTGATTTGCCGCGCGAACAAGTTGGCCCTTTTTTTGAAGGAGTGCAAAAAGTGGTTGGCATGGTCAAGCGCGCGCTGGGGCCCGATGCGTTCACTCTCGGCATGAATCACGGGCGTGTATCAGGCCAAGAGGTTGATCATATGCATTTTCATATCATGCCACGCTGGGCGGGCGATGGCGGCCATTCGGTGCAGTCGGTAGTCTCAAATATTCCAACGGAAGATATAAAAGTAATAGCTGAGAAGATAAGGTCTACAAAATAAAATGCTCTACACCTTAATGGTGTAGAGCTTGCCGGTTCCCCGGCTGGTTCAGAGAACGTTGAACTGGTAAGAGAAGAATACTTGACAGCCTACTTGGCTGGTGGTGCGGAAGCGGACTTGATCTTCACCTGCGGGCGGCGGCTGGTTGGAGTTGAAGCCGGCTCCAAGAACTTTTGCATCGGGGTCGATCGCGATACCGACTCCGATGTTGAAGCTGTCGCCGTTGGTACGCGCGGCATCGGTCGCGACATCGAAGAAGGCATCCCGTCGAAGTCCGAGTACGAATCCCGCTCCCACGGTGTCGATGATGTCGTTGGACCCGAGAGTCACACTCACATAGGGTCCAACGCCCCACTTGCCTTCCATGAGCTGAGGAATGCCCAGGAAGCGGGCTGGCGGTAGGAACATGTAGTGGCTCTCGAGGCCGAACCCGACGTTCACGTTGTTGTCCTTCGTGACGCGTACGACCTTGGGATCTCCCACGATCTCCGCGGTATCGACGCGCTCATGCGACCCGATGTCGAACGATCCGATGAGGGCGGGCGCGAAGCCGAAGCCCGCGAACTTCTCCTCGGAGGCCTCGTTTGCAGCATCGATGGCCGCCTCTGGTGTCGCCTCGGTGGCGACTACCTGGTTATCCACCACCACCACCGTAGCAGTGGCCGGGGTGCGTGCTGCTGCGATGAACGCAAGCGCGCATACCAATGTCAAGAATCTTCGCATATCTTCTCTCCTTCATGCACTTTTTCGGAAGACTGCCCTCCGAAATCCTTAGAGAGAATAGCATATATTTTTCAATTGTCAATAATTATGAAGCGATCATTGTTAGCTAACATATAAGTATGCAAGCTTTAGAAATTATATATGAAGATGATGATATGCTCGCGCTAGCGAAACCCGCGGGTATTGTCGTACATCATGATGCGACACATACGAGTGGTACGGTCGTCGATTGGCTCTTAGTAAATAGACCCGAGGTAAAAGAGGTAGGAGACTCTGAGCGTCCTGGCATCGTGCATCGGCTCGACAAAGATACGTCGGGTGTGTTGTTGGTCGCTAAAAATCAAAAGACTTTTTTGTATATAAAAAATCTTTTCCAAACTAGCGGTATCCAGAAAAAATATCAGACGCTTGTGATCGGTGTGATGCAAAATGACAATGGCATTATCGACGAGCCGATTGCGCGTTCGACCAAAAATTTTCAAAAGCGTGTGGTGGGCGGCGGGCAGGGGAGATCACGCGAAGCCGTCACGCACTACCGTGTACTCGAACGCCTACCCGAATATACATTGGTCGAGGCTTCCCCTAAGACGGGGCGTACTCACCAAATCCGCTCGCACCTCGCACACATTGGGTATCCGGTGGCATGTGACAAGCTTTATGGTGGCAAGCGCTATATGTGTCCTACAGGTCTCGGGCGTCAGTTTTTGCATGCCCATTCACTTACATTTGAGGCGCCATCAGGTAAAAAACTCGAGCTTATCTCGTCATTGCCCACAGACCTTGAGGGTGCGCTCAAAGTGTTGCGCGCCATAAAATAGTGTGATATAAAGGGATTCTATGAAGCCAGCACAGGTAGACATGAAGCCAGGCGATACTATTCGCGTGGTACAGAAGATCAAAGAAGGGGACAAGTCTCGACTCCAGACATTCGAGGGTCTTATCATCGCTCAAAAACACGGCAAGGGCATCGAGGGTACCTTTACGGTACGCAAAGTGTCAGCCGGTGTGGGTGTTGAGCGTATTTTCCCTGTGCATTCTCCAAATATTGAAAAAGTAGAGATCGTACGCCGCGCAACCCGCGTGCGCCGTGCAAAACTTTACTACATCCGCGACAAGGCTGCGCGCGATACGCGCAAGAAGATGCGCCAGGTACGCTTTGAGATGCCAAAAGAAGAGAAAAAGGTAGAAGCCAAAAAGGAGGAGTAATATCCTCCTTTTTGTTTGGCGATTTTATTTTTTATGATTGGCATACGCTATAAGCTTGAGGTACAATAAGGTTATGGCAGGAGTAAAACCGAAGGGGAGAGTAAAAATTAAATGGTCGCCAGAGTTTGCCTATGCGATTGGTCTACTTGTTACAGATGGTAATTTATCAAAAGATGAAAGACATATGAGTTTTACTTCTAAAGATCTAGTTTTAGTAATCAATTTTAAAAAATGTTTAGGACTTACAAATAAAATTTCTAAGAAAGGTAGTGGCTCAAGTAAGATAAAAAAATATTATTTTGTACAGTTCGGCGATGTCCAGTTTTATAGGTTTCTTGTAGATCACGGGCTTTCTCCAAACAAATCAAAAACAATCTCTGAAGTTTTTATGCCCGATAAATATTTCTTTGATTTCTTGAGGGGAGGTTTTGATGGAGATGGCACTTTTTATTCCTATTATGATCCGCGATGGCGTTCGAGTTTTATGTTTTATACAGTTTTTGCTTCGGCTAGTAAAAAGCATACTATGTGGTTACAGGGCAAGTTATATAATGTTCTCAAGTTAAAAGGTCATATTAATCGTGGAGGTGGAGGTGTTTATCAGTTAAAGTATGCAAAGCAAGAATCGCTCGTATTATTACGTAGAATGTATCATTCAAAAGAAGTTATTTGTCTGAAAAGAAAGAGGTTGAAAATCGAGAAGGCATTGGCTATAATCGGAGTCACGTTATAAATACATGCGCGGGTGGTGGAACTGGTAGACACGCACGCTTGAGGGGCGTGTGGGAGCAATCCCGTGGGAGTTCGAGTCTCCCCTCGCGCACAAGGATTTGAGAGGTAATCATGGTGGCTATAGCTCAGCGGTTAGAGCGCCGCTCTGTGGAAGCGGAGATGAGGGTTCGATTCCCTCTAGCCACCCATTGAGGAGTGATGTGCGGTTTTGAGGATAGTGTCGAAGGGGGATCGTACGTCAAACAAAAGGTTTTTGCCAGATAGCTGGCAGTTCTGAAGTAGAAATCCCAGTAACTGTCGTTTTTCTTGTGGTTCAGAACTCTCGAATATCTCAAGAGCCCGATTAGCCAATGAAAACACAGTAGAAGCGGTAATATGATAGTTTTCGTCTGCCTTCGTATGTTCCTCTAATTCTTGTCCGACTTCATACTGCCTTTCTTTGTACTCTTTCAACTTCTTGTCATATTCATCCTTAGTAATTCTCCAATAAATCCAAAGAGGACATAATCGCTAAAGAAGCTAAACCATTCAGAACTTAGGCCGTAAGTTTTTAGTAATTCATTGATCTCCGAAAGGTATAACTTACGATTTTTTATAGTTGCCGGTATGCGGGGAGATTTATCGCGAATCACCAGTTGATCAAACTCAGTAATATCAATGCTCTGAGAACGGATGGATAATTTTTTGCGAATTAAATTAACCCTTTTTTTAAACCCGCGCGTAGTGAGTAATTCGGCCACAAAACTAGCCGCTTTCTCATTGATTTTTGGCTTTCCCTTCTTCAATTTCTCATCCATTTCTTTACTTTAGTTTACATTTCAGCCATTCTCAATAGCTGTGATTAACACACAGCCCTAAAGTGAATTGGGGTTGTTTCCTGTCACTGATCGGTGTAAAGTATAGGCAGTATGGGAACGAGCCTTTGAGCTCACTCTCTCACAAAATCCCTCGTAAGAGGGATTTTGCATTTTAGTACATTTTAAAGTAGCTATTTTCGGGTATTCCGTTGGCTACTTTTCTATAAGAAAAAGTTTTTGATTTTAAAATTTTAATAATATCTTGGTCGTATTTTTGATGGTAAGAGGAAATAACCCCGTCATTTAGTCTGGATTCTAAAGAGAGATAATGAGCGGCTATATCTGCTACTTGTGACTCTATGTCATGGTTCTGCTTTGTTACGAATGAGATACCAGTAAAGTGCTTTCTCACTGTAGTCGCATCCATCCCAAATGGAGGAAAGCCGCTCGTTAGAAGTCTGTTGTAGGCCGAGTATATTAGTGTATCTTGAACTTCATTTGAAGACTCCATAATGACTTCGCCATTTGCCTTTTTTCGATTTAAGTAATCCAGATACATTGTGAGAAGTTCAGTCGAAACTTTTTTTAAAAGATTATTTCCTGTTCCCCTAACTTGTTTCTCCCAATTACTTCCTGGATGAGCGCTCGGGAGCTGTAAAACCGCATGAGCTACCACTGGGTTATGAGCCAAGTAGGTTGATTTATTTATTGAAACCAGCCCGATT
Organism: Patescibacteria group bacterium; assembly: GCA_038064855.1. Lineage (NCBI taxonomy): Bacteria > Patescibacteria group bacterium. The sequence continues at coordinate 49,683 of JBBTSE010000004.1, read as the reverse complement.
TTGAAGGTGTAATTCAAAAAGGTTGATAGGTCTCTATAAAAATCATCAATAGTAAGTTTCGATTTTTTTTCCTTGAATATGGCGAAATCCCCAGTTTGTTGTCTAATGTCATTAGCATGGAAAACAATGTTTACATCTCCCCAATATTTAAATTTAATTTGGTTGGCCTTGTTTTTCAGATCTGATTTGCCGTTATCGTGGATTAGGATGCCAGCCAAAGAAAAGTGGGGGGCGCGTGGGTCTATCGTTTTAAGATCGTGTTTACCGGATTCATCAATATAGAGGTTAAACATACTGATCGGTATCATAACACCATGAGCGAATATTTAAAGTCGCTTAAACTTTGATTGTAGGTTCAAGTTCTGCTGAGGGTATAAGGTTGAAATGTGCGAAGGCCATTCTCTATTTGAGCCCAATCCAAAGTTCTGAACTCGTCCAATAGGCGACCCAATAAAAAGATTTTGAAATAAAAAGCCACCCTTTAACGAAAAAGAGTGGTGTTGCTGTTTTGTTCAGCGCGTTACCTTGAGGCGCACGGGGACGATGCTGATCATCATATTGCGGTCATACATCGTACCTCCCGCGCCATGTTCGTCGATCACGACGAATGCATCGACGATCTCGAGCTCTTGCGTTTTTCCGTCCTGCGTCCAGCGGACCCCTTTTGAAAGAGCTGCTGCCTTGAGGCGAGGCTTGAGGGTGTCGTCTCGAAATGTGACGATTTCACTACACGCTGCAGAGAGTACTGTGATGGGAGGATCGAGTTCACCGTTTCCGGATATGGTGGGGGAGCCATCTTCCTCCGGCATGTGGTAGTAGGTAGTTGAGTAGAATGCGATGACGCCGCGGCCAAGTTCTTGTTTGTAGATTGCGGTGAGAAGGCCTTCGAGCGCATCCGCCTCACTCCCCGTAAGTTGAGCGATGGATACGGTGCCGTCGAGCGATGGCACGTTGCACGAGGTGGCGAGGCAAAGCAGTACGGCAATCATGATTGTCCGAACGGCTTCATGTGACCTCCTGTTGTCAAATCCCAAACTACTCATACCATAGGGTCTTTAAGTGTACAAGATTGCCGTATACTAACATTGCGTTCATTTTTTCTATCCACTGTCGTGACTCTTTGCTGGGGAGATTTCTTGGTATACTGGCTTTAGGTTGCTTTTAAAGCTTTTTATTATTTATTTTTATACATTCTATGTACACATCTTTAAGAAAGGCGTTTGTCTCCGATGACAAACAAAAATACGCTTTCAAGTTAGGACAGGTTGTCGCGTCCGCATTGAGTGGTTTTGTGGTAGGCGTCATCACCGCAACTGTTATCTGGATGCTCGCGCTTTACTATATCAATAATCTTCTACTCGAGAACGGAGCTGAAAACACACCATCACCTCAGCAGATTTTGAGAGACGCCAGTCCTTTCTAAATAATTGTTAACCATGCATCTTCGGGGGTTTCTCGATTTTGTCCGCAAGCAGGGCGTAGTAGGACTTGCTGTCGGTTTTATCTTGGGCGGTGCTGTATCAAGGGTGGTAAGCTCGGTGGTTAACGACCTCGTAAACCCCATCATCGGTCTCGCATTGGGGGCGGCAGGAAATCTCAAGGACGCGAAGCTCGCTATAGGTCCTGTATCATTTGGAGTTGGCAACTTTGTCAGCACGCTTATTGACTTTACGGTCATAGCGCTTGTTGTGTATTTTGGGGTCAAGTGGATTGGTCTTGATAAGCTCGATAAAAAAGACTGATGGGCGGTATCCCCAGAGCCCTTGACTCGCCGGTAGCGGTTTGATACACTAGAGAAGTACCTATGAGTTCCGCCCACTTGTCAGATATATGCTGATGATGGCGAGATTAAACCAGAGAACACCCATAGTAGCGAACCCCGAACCGAAAGGTGAGGGGTTTTCTATTTGTGCATTGTTTGGCTCTAGGAGGGCATTAAACTATCTATATATGAAGGTTACTAACACACTTATGTTTGGCGCGCTCGGTGCGGTATCAGGATTTCTCTCGGCAGTTGCGACCGATACGCTCCAACATTACTACCAATGGAGCGATGCGCCGTGGTACACGGCAGGTATCATGTTTGGTATTTTTATTGCCATAGGTATTTTGATGCGTCGCGACAGAGAGGCGACACTACTCTTTCGTTTGCCGCTCTGGATCGTAGGGTCTACCGCGAGTTACTTTATCGCCGTCAAAACTGTACAGCTTTTGATCGAGGGTACCAATGTAGCGCCGAGGTATGGCGAGTTTTTGATAGCCGGCGGGGCGGGTGCGCTTGCCATGCTCGCGTCATTTAGTATTTTACTTTTTGGACTCGAATTAAAAGAGCTTGGAATACTTGTCGTATTTGGTACAGCTCTCGGGCTTACTTGGTTTTTGGGCGATCCCGCATCAGAGCTATGGTATCAAAAACAGTTTTTTACGCTGTATGTCTGCTGGCAGACGGGGATGGCACTCGGGCTTGGCATGGCGCTCGATAGAAGACGCAGTTGATATTTTATTTATGAGGCATACTATTAGGTTAAATTAGTTCCCATGGAAACAAATCCGGAATTTCACAGCGCGGAGGATGCGAAGATGCGGCAACATCGCCAGGATGTGCGTGAGGTAGAAGATCGCATCGCGGCGTTGCATGAGCGGCGAGGGGTACACGAAAATGATCTTGGGTTTGAGGAAAGTCTCGAGCTCGACGATCCCTTACGCCGTTTGATGGTAAACGGCGAAGAAGTGTTAGGGCTTGATGATGCTCAGGCGCAAGAGATGCGCACGGTGTTGCGCAGGCTCTTGAAGGGTCCGCTCGATGATGCCGACGAACAGCGTCTTGCTGATTGGTTGAGTCGCTATGAAGAAGCACGAGTAGAGTAGAATGCTCACGAGGAGAGAGGTTGCAGAGCGACCCCTCTTTTTTCTTTTTAGCTTTTCATTACAATAGTCACATGAACCAAAAAGGTTCGATGTTGCTTGGGTTGCTTATCGTCATCGCTATCGTGATGATGATATATTTTATGCGGCCAGGTGGTAGTGCGAAACCTCATGACGCAGAAAATCCAAAAACAATAGGTGATACAGGTAGCAGTGTGCCTGACAGAGCACTCATCGAGTCAGGAATCGATGCAAAAAAGAAAGCATCGGGCGTCGCCGATGATTTGGAGAAAAAAGCGCAAGAATCAAATAAATATCTTGATGAAAACCCCTAGTATCTTTGAACAGTCCGAAGAAGTGTTGGCGCTCGCCGAGCGTTTGCGTAGTAGTGCCGATGAACATCCTATTGACGCATGTGCTGACGCGCCTGCGCCTCGACACCGCGCGGAATTTTTGTCAGGTATCAAGCTTTGTTTTACGCGCAACATTACCGATCAGGGGGATCGATATTTTCTCTCATTTTATTTGCCTGACGGCATGAGCTTTGATGATGAAGCTATACGACTTGTGCCGTTATTTTTTGCGCCTGACTTACCGATAGAAGAGGTGAGAAATATTGAGACGCAGGGTGTGCGTTGCTTTGTCCAAGATCTGTGGCAGCCCGATATCTTGACACAAGAAAAAACTGTGCTATACTCTCATCAGAGTTCCTGAAAGGAGGAAACATATATGGTAGCAATTCTGCTGCTGACGCTCTTTCTTGGAGCGTCTACCGTAGAAGCGTACCAACTCTCGCAGCTAGAAGAAATTCCCCATCAGATCCAGCCGATCACATCGCTCGTTGGATATCCCGCATCATCGATGGAGAACATCTCCTGGCACACATCGTCTTCGAGGAGAGTTGCATACGAACCAGATTCCCGACAAAGGGATCGTGATTTTGACGCGCGTACACCTGTGCGCGTGCATAACCTAGAGGTCAGCGCGTATACATCACGCGCGCGTGAGACCGATAGTACACCGTTTATTACCGCAACGGGCCAGCGTGTACGATGGGGTATCGTCGCGTCAAACAAGTTTCCGCTCGGTACACAACTTCGCTTACCAGATCTTTTCGGTCCCGAAATCTTCGTAGTCGAAGACTGCATGAACGAACGGTACAAACACCGTGTTGATGTTTGGATGCCGAGACTTGCGCCTGCACGGAAATTTGGGGTCAAGGAAATGATCCGAGTGGAGGTTGTCGAGTACGGTACGCGGAGAAAATGTTACTTCTAGCATCCCCATAAAAGGGGCTAACTCGAACCCTGCCGCAGCACTATGCGGCAGGGTCTTTTTTATACAACAGAAGATGGGCAGATATCTTTGAGTGGGCAGCGTGCGCATTGGGGTCGTTGGGCTTTACAGATAGCGCGCCCGTGATCAATGATCCGATAAGTAGCCCCAAACCATTCTTTTTTTGGTAAGAGCTCCATAAGGTCTTGCTCGATTTTTACGGGGTTCTCAGATTCAGTGAGTGCCCAACGCTGAGAGATACGCCCCACATGAGTATCGACGGCGATGCCATCGACAACACCGTATGCGTTGCCCAAAATCACATTGGCACTTTTACGCGCGATGCCGGGTATGGTGAGAATCTCTTTCATGGTGCGAGGTACCTTGCCTTCAAAATCACTCTCGATTTTTTTGGCAGCACCGATAATGCTTTTTGCTTTGTTGTGGTAAAAGCCCGACGAATGAATAAGATCTTCAAGCTCTATGATATTTGCTCGCGCAAATGCGCGTACGGACGGATATTTTTTGAAAAGTGCTGGCGTGATCTCGTTTACTTTTTTGTCGGTGCACTGGGCCGATAGGATGACGGCTACCATAAGTTCAAAGTTTGTCTTGTAGGTGAGCGCGATAGTGGCCCTTGGATACTCTTTCTTGAGTCGGCGGAAAATCTCCTTTACTCGTACTTCTTTCTCAAAGGGTGTTTCTTTTTTTATCCACGGTTTGGTGTAGTTTTGAAAGCGATGCATGCGGGTATCGTAGCATGCGCGTACCGTTTTTGCAGAACGAGCAGGTCGTGTATACTGGGCGCATATGAAGAAAGTTGGAATCTATACGACGCCTTCCTGCGTCTACTGCCGTAAGGCAAAAGACATGTTTCAAAAGCATAATATTCCCTATAGTGAATACAATGTGATGACTGATGTAATCAAGCGCGATGAGATGATAAAGCGTACTGGGCAGATGGGGGTGCCAGTCATCGAGGTTGATGGTACGCTCATCGTCGGGTTTGACGAACGCAGGCTTCGGGAAATATTAGGTATCAAATAAATGAAAGCTGGCGGGCGCTATATCAAAGACATTGTGTATGGTGCCAATGACGGCGTTATCACCACCTTCGCTATTATCGCGGGGGTAGCGGGCGCCAACATTACTGATCCGCGTACAACCATTATCATACTCGGCGTTGCCAATGTGCTTGCCGATGGTTTTTCGATGGCAGCGTCAAATTATCTCGGGTCAAAATCTGAGCGCGATGTAGTAGAGAGGGAATATCGTGATGAGAATATTGAAGTTACTCAAGACCCTGATACTGAACGCGAGGAGATGACGAAGCTTTTGCGCGAAGAAGGATATGCCGATGGCGATGCTCGGTCACTTTCTCACTTGATGCTCAAAAATAAAGCGTTTTTTGTCGATCTCCTGATGCATGAGGAGTTTGGAGTATCAAATCATGAGCGTGGGCCTATCCTTGCAAGGTCTTTACTCACCTTTATTGCTTTTGTAGTCGCCGGGCTACTACCCGTCTTGCCGTTTTTGGTATTTTCAAGTATTACGCACATCTTTTTGTATTCGATTATATCGACCGGAGTAGTTTTATTTATACTTGGCGCATTGCGCGCACTCATCACCAAACGATCATTTTTTCTCTCGGGCCTCGAGATGTTCCTCATCGGAGGATTTGCGGCTAGCATCGCGTACGGCGTTGGCGTGATGTTGCATGGAGTCGCCGGTATACTTTAGATCTATGGATGATACAAAGGGGGAGAGATTACATCTTGGGTATCGCTACGGGTTTATAGGAAACCCCAAGGGTTTCGCGCGCGATAGCGTGGCCACTTATATCGATACTGACGCCAAAAAAGAAATACATACCCCCTATCTCCACGGGTCATGGATTGTGCGCGCCGATGAGATCGAGTACGCAGGCGAGCCGGTTGCAGGGTACTTGGCATTCAATGATAGCGGCAAATACGAACTAGTGGGGGATAGTGACAAGTGTGATATACAAATAAAAGAAGGCACGATATGTATCGTGCCTCAAACGCGCGGTGTAGTGTTGCGCGAGATTATTTTCCGAGACTCTCGGGTTTGACCTGAGCGCGTTCTTTGAGCTCTATCGGAATAGTGAGTTTTTCAGTACCGCGTAAAACCGAGAAGGTGAGCGTGTCACCGGGGTTGGTATTTTCGAGCATATCTTCGAGCGAAGTTTTCTCATTGATTGATTTACCGTTGCAGGCAAGGATGATATCACCCTCTTTAACCCCCGCAATGTCTGCAGGACTGCCGGGGATGATAGCGTGATCACCCGGGATCATCTCACGCACCACAAAAGCACCGTAGTTTACCGGAAGGCCAAATTGTTTTTGCAAAGCTGTATTAGCAAGCAGATACCGCACACCCAAGAATGGTCTACGGATGCGTCCGTATTTTTGTATATCACCTAGATCACGCGCCGCCTTTTCGATAGGAATCGCAAAGCCGATATTTTGCGCGCCAAAGATGACGGCAGCGTTGATGCCGATGACTTCACCATGAAGATTGATGAGTGGGCCGCCCGAATTACCAGGGTTGATGGCAGCATCAGTCTGGATGAGACCACGAAGGCGCTCATGATGCCCTGACATATCGCTGACGGCTGTAATGAGCCGAGAGAGCCCAGATACGACACCAGTTGATACCGAGCTTTGAAACTCACCAAGTGCATTGCCGATGGCGATAACTGTCTGGCCCAAGCGAAGATTTTGCGATTTACCGAGTGATGCTGTAGCAAAATTTGCCGGAGGCGTCATTTTGAGGATAGCAATATCATGGATAGGATCACGCGCAAGAATTTGCACATCACTGCGCGCGCCACTTTGATCAAAGATCGCGTACTGCGCGTCAGGATCCATAATTACATGCTTGTTAGTGAGTACCAAGCCATCATTGGAAATAATAAAGCCCGAACCACCACCAAGGCGGATATTGCCGTCAGCGTCTTTAGGAAGATCGGCAGCAATACCATCGAGTGGCAGCATGCGATTTACAAAATCTACATGCTTGGAAATAGTGATCGATACGACGGATGGTAAAATTTTTTCTACCGCGCGTACCACTTCATCTTCATGGGTCATTGCTTTCACTATATCAAAAGAGCGTGCTATAAAGAAGCAACAAACAGTCTCCGTAGTTCAATGGACAGAACAACTCCGTCCTAAGGAGTGGATGTAGGTTCGATTCCTGCCGGGGACACTATTATTGAGAAGAGCAATTTTTCGTGCTACGAATGTACGCAGAGGAGGAGTACATGAAATTTTTCCCAGTACCTGAAGAGCATCTTCAGAAGATTGCTGATAAGGCGATCGCCGACGCACTCGAGTTCATGGAGGCGCGCGAGCAAGAGGCCAAGAGAGCTCATCTCTTGCCACTTTTGTGTCTCGAGGTGGCGACACTCATCTACCGGTCTTTGGCGACAAAGGACACGCTCGTCGAGAGTCCAAATCCGGCGGCGACACGCTACTTTCGTCTCGGGTTTAATTTCAAGCTTCTTTGTACCTCGCTCGGATACGAGCGCATACAAGAAGAACTCGAACGGGCAGCTCTCATACTCGAGCAGAAGTTCATCGCTTCTATCTCCGCACGGATCGCGGCCTAGCATACGCTCGGCCGCCTTTTTTTATCCGCAGTTTTTGTGTAGAGTGATTTACATATATAAGGAAAATGGATTGGGCCTATAGTTCAGTGGCAGAACGCATCCATGGCATGGATGAGGTTGGAGTTCGATTCTCCATAGGTCCACAACAGATTGACTATTTATATAAAAAATGGTATAAGTAGACTCAATGCATTCTCGTACAAAACAACTCGCCATTGTCTTCATCGTCGCATTTCTCCTTAACCTTATATGGGAAAATGTGCACTCGTATCTCTATATACACTATCAGGGCGGTACTATCACCGAGCTTATATTAGTGAAAGCAGCTTTTTTTGATGCGTTCGTCACTTTGGTTGCCGGAGCGCTTTATCTTTGGGTCAAGCCATTTCGAGGTCGCCTCGATGTGACTATCGGCGGTCTTCTCTCATTTGCGATAGGACTTGAACTTTTTGCACTCGCAACCCTGCGCTGGAATTATTCATCATGGATGCCGACACTCCCGTGTCTTGATGTCGGCCTCACGCCCATTGTGCAACTTGCCCTTTTGGCGTATATCAGTTTTCGCTTGTCAGGTCTTTTGAAAAAAGACAATATGCGTTAGCATAAAGAACAATGATTGCACGATTTAAACAATTCCTTAAACAACTCCCACGCAGAACCAAGTGGATTATAGGCGGCGCCATACTGTTGGTGCTTATCATCTTTTTTGTTTTTCGAGGTAACGGCAACGGTGGTGCCGAGACTTTTGTTGTAACAAAGCGAGATGTTGTTCAAAAAGTAAATGTATCAGGACAGGTAAAGCCGGCAAGTACTGTTGATCTTGGCTTTGGAGTGGGTGGCCGCGTCGCCGCCTCATATGTAGCAGTGGGGGACAAAGTAGTAGTAGGTAAGCGCCTTGCCACACTCTCTGCAGGCGATCTTGCCGCTCAAGTTCGTGAAGCGGAAGCAAATGTAAAATCAAGTGAGGCAAAACTTTCCGAACTCAAACGCGGTACGCGCACGGAAGATATTGCACTGTATGAATCAAAAGTAGCAAGCGCAAAGGCGTTAGTAGCAAACGCCCGTATTAATCTTCATAATGTTCTTGCCGATGCGTATACCAAGGCAGACGATGCGGTGAGTGGCCGTATAGATCAGCTTTTTTCCAATCCACACAGTGCCGATCCCAAACTCGCGTATACTAACGCAAATTTACAATTACAAATCGATCTTGAATTGGGTCGGTACGCAGCTGGTCTTGTGCTAGCAGATTGGCGTACACAAACTCTTGACGCGAACGATTCTTCGTTTATCCAATTTGTTAAAGATAGTCTCGGTGTGATAAGTGGGGTATTGAGCAATGCGGCTCGGTTCATAAATAGTTTATCTTCCAGTAGCAGTCTTTCTCAGGTGACACTCGACGGATTTAAGGTTGATATTGTTACCGCGCGTACGAATGTGAACGCGGCGATTTCAAATCTATCGACAGCAGAAGAAAAATTGCGATCCGCCGAAACCGCGTTAGTGGTTTCCGAACGCGAACTTTTAGTAAAGAAAGCTGGCAGTACTGCTGAAGAACTATTGAGTGGTGAGGCAGAGGTAGAGCGTGCCAAAGCGGCCGCTGACAATATCCGCGCGCAACTTGCTAAAACCGTTATCATCGCACCTATCTCGGGTGTTGTTGCAAGACAAGATGCTGACGCGGGCGAATTTGTGAGCGCGGGCACGAGCCTTATTTCACTCATCAGCGCTTCTGACTTTGAGATTGAGGCGAGTATTCCCGAGGCTGATATCGCGAAGGTTTCGCTCGGGCAGTCTGCGCGTGTGGTGCTCGATGCCTACGGTAGTGAAAATCCGTTTGAGGCGCGCGTGGTGCGCATCGATCCTGCCGAAACTATCATCGACAGTGTTTCTACTTATAAAATCGAATTACAATTTGCGCAAAAAGATGATCGCATCAGATCAGGTATGACAGCGAGTATTGAGATCGAAAGCAAGCGCAACGCCGGGGTGCTAGCAATTCCACAGAGATTTGTTACATCGCGCGACGGAAAACGCTTTGTTAAGGTTGGCTCAAAACCCGACAATGCTACAGAAGTAGAAGTTTCCCTCGGCCTTCGTGGTTCTGATAGTTTTTCTGAAGTTGCCGGCGGTCTTTCCGAAGGCGATACGATCATCTCACAATAATATGTTTCTTTCGATGCGTGTGGGTTTCTTTCTTGCCTCGAGACAGCTCAAGCGCTCGGGCAAGGGGACTACCATACTCATCACTTTTATTATGGTTTTAACCTTTCTCAACCTCGTGGTTGTCTCAGGGTTGTTAGTAGGTCTGATTTCAGGTTCATTTAAGCAATTTCGCGAAGCGTACTCGGGCGAAGTGCTTATTACATCAGCTGATGGGCGTGATTATATTGAGAACTCTCCCGCGCTTATCGCGTTTCTCGAAAGTCATCCGAAGGTGAGCGCGATCTCCCCACGCTATTCAGTGGGCGTACAGATGCTGGGTTCGCTTACCGACCTGCCCGGGAAAAATGAAAAGCCCAATCGCATCGGTATCACGCTCACTGGCATCGATCCTGACAGAGAGGAGGTTATCACGGGTTTCTCGCGATTTCTGAAATACGGCGAACCTCTCGAAGAGGGCGATGAAGGACAGGTATTGCTCGGCGCCAATATGATCAAAAAATATTCGTCATTTGCCGACGCAAACATCCCTGGTCTGTCACTTCTTGAAGATGTTGATATTGGGAATCGTGTGCGTGTGAGTTTTTCGCGTGAAGGCGGTGGAGTCGTGAGCAAAGAGTTTATCATCAAAGGCATTGTAAAGAGTAAAGTAGATGAGATTTCAACGCGCGCTTTTATCACGGATCGCGAGCTTAAAAAACTCTTGCCGGTAAACAAAGAGCAAGTACAGGCGATCGCCGTTAAAACCGATTATGAGTACGCCACTACATTGGTAGCAGAGACAAAAGTATTTATGGAGGGACATGCCGCGCGCATCCAGACGACCGATGAGGCGATCCCTTCGTTTTTGCGCGATATCGAGACGACCTTTCGTATCTTGGGAAACGCGCTCTCGTCAGTCGCGCTTATCGTAGCGTCTATCACGGTTTTTATCGTGATCTTTATCAATGCGGTCACCAAACGAAAATTTATCGGCATCATGAAGGGCATCGGTATTAGTCCACAGGCGATTCAGTTTTCCTATATCTTCCAAGCGCTCTTTTATGGGGTGGTAGGATCAGCTATCGGTGTCATTCTCACTTTTGGTATTTTGAAACCCTATTTTGATATTTATCCAATTGATTTTCCTTTTTCAGACGGCATTTTAGTAGCGACAGCAGAGGGCGCCGCTATCCGCATCGCCATTTTACTTGCGGTGACACTGATCGCGGGTTATATTCCCGCAAAAATCATTGTGCGCAGAAACACGCTTGATTCTATTTTAGGTAGGTAACCATGATCAAAATAGAAAAACTGGTAAAAACATATGGATCGGGAGAACTTGAGCTTGTCGTACTCAAGAGTCTTACCTTTGAAGTCAAGGCGGGCGAGTTTGTAGCGATCATCGGACCCTCGGGTTCGGGTAAATCGACGCTCTTGTATCAACTCTCACTTCTTGATGAGCCGACTTCAGGCGAGGTCACTCTTGATGGTATTCGTACAGGCGAGCTTTCAATGCAAGAAAAAACCGATATACGCCTCGGCAAACTCGGATATGTATTTCAAGACTACGCGCTCTTGCCCGAACTGACTGCTCTCGAAAATGTTGCGTTGCCTATTATTATGCAGGGGCACACGATGCAAGAGTCGTATGTAAAAGCGTCGCTTGCGCTCGAACGCATCGGTATGGTCGATAAAAAACACAATGTGCCAAGTCAGCTCTCAGGCGGTCAACAGCAGCGGGTGAGTATCGCGCGCGCTATCGCACACGAGCCACAGATTCTTTTTGCTGATGAGCCGACGGCAAACCTCGACTCTGCCAACGGTATACGCGTGATGGAGGCGTTTCGTGATCTTCATACAAAGAGTAATCAGACGATTATCATGGTGACCCACGAACCCGAGTACGCGGCGTTCGCTGGACGCATTATAACCTTGGTCGATGGCACAATCGTGTCCGATGAGCGAAAAAAGGACTTACCATAAGGGTTTTAAGCTGAGTGACTTTCTTTTTGGGCAGGTCGTTCTATACTATAGAGGAATAAGCATATTTTCATGAACGAAACAGTACAATACGACGAAGACATACTCACCGCGTCACTCGATGATCCAGAACAGTTTTCTTTGCTTGTCGAGAAATATCAGCGGCCTTTTTTGCGGGTCGCATACGGTGTTGTACGCAATCCGCAAGAAGCCGAAGATATCGTGCAAGAGGCGTTTTGCGACATCTATCGTAACGCGACAAAGTTTAAAAAACAGGAAGGGGCCAGCTTTAAAAGTTGGGCGTATCGTGTCGTGATCAACAAGGCAATCTCTCACTACCGCAAGCTCAAGCGTGAACGCGAACGATTTACGCTGTTGGAGCCCGAGCACTACGAAAATCTTGGAGTAGAAGAAATACTTTCGAGTGTACTTGACCAAAAAATGACAGCAGAAAAAATACTTGATCAGTTGCCGGTAGATTTACGCCGTGTCGTCGAGGCTTACTATATAGAAGACAAATCATACGCTGATATCGCGCGCGAAGAGAATGTATCGCTCTCAACACTTAAGATGCGCCTGTTCCGAGCAAAGCGGATGATGAAAGAATTTGCCGTATCGGCATAACTACTATGGACCACTCACATCATATGACAACGGATCTTCACGCACGCCGCATCATGCGGCGCACTATGGGTCGTGTGTATGGTATTTGGTTTGCGCGCCGTGTCCTACCCATTTTGGCGCTTGAGGTAGCAACCCTCGTGTTTGTCATAACCGCTGTACAAAGCTATATGTCATTTGGCGAGTTTTTCCGTAACGCCATGGAGCGTTCGACTGGCAGACCGTTGGCGAATACCTTGTGGTATTGGGCTGATATGATGATACAAACTGAATATATGATCAAACTCTTTGCGGTAGGTGCGGCAGCTGCAGGTTGGCTTGTAGTGCGCGATGCGATGCGTGTTACCCGTCAGATGCGTAGTAACTTTTTGGGGGTCAGACGCGTTAGTTAGTATAGAGAAAGGTCAATCTCAAATTATTCATCTGATAACATATAATCAAAAAACCGCCGGAAGGCGGTTTTTTGTGTTGAGTCTGATCAGCCCACTACGCCGTCTTCCGAGCCTCCATGATAAAGACACTTGGGATATTGATAGGTGAGAAGGCGAGGTGTACCTCAGGGAAGACTTCTTGTAGGTATCCTTTCATGAGGGGAGAGTACTGGTAGACGATAAACGAACCTCCTGGGTTGATGACCGACGCGGTGCTCGCTACAAGCTCTCTGCGTGTGGCTGGGGGAAAAAAGGTAAAGGGAATACTCGAGAGGACGATATCCGCGCCCGAAAGGCCCAGGCTCTTGAGTATGGTTTTTATGTCGCGCGCATCGCCCTCTACGATAGTAAGGCGAGGATCTTTATGAGCGCGCAGGTGGCGGGCAAAATCAGCATTTGCCTCGATGCCGATAAATCGTGAATTGGGCGAGAGTTTTTTGAGGACAGCAAAAGAACAGACACCAGTGCCAGGCCCGTATTCAACGACCGTCAAATCTTTGCTGAAATCTATTCTACTGAGGATTTTACGGATAGTTGGCTGGGATGTTTCGGCAACGGCGGCGATATTGCGGTCTTTGAAGAAACTTTTGAGAAAGCGTACTTGATTCATAACAGTGTTCCCTCTATGATACCCGTGTTCGCTGATAATGAAAAGGGAGGATGTATGGAGGAGTGGCTGAGTGGTTGAAAGCGCCGCTCTCGAAAAGCGGTATACGGGAAACCGTATCGTGAGTTCGAATCTCACCTCCTCCGCAAAGTATTGTTTCTCGTACGAGAGGTAGTATAGTAAAAACTATGGTCAAACAGACTAGCAAAAAGGTGCTCGGCGTTGTACTCATCATCATTGGGCTTTTAGCTCTCGTGACACCGCTTACTCCCGGCGCGTGGCTCGCGTTTGTGGGACTCGAGCTCTTGGGTATTCGACTTGCGGCAAAAGACAGAGTTATGGAATGGCTTGGAAGAAAACCAAAGTCGCCCACAGATCAAAAACCGCCGGAGGCGTGATATACTAATCGTATGCTCGTCGGTATTTTGTTTAGTGTGCTCGTATCGATCGCTATCGGTTCGTTTAGTGTTATGGTATTTCTTGCGCGCTATCGTATCAATCCACGCCATGAGCGAAAAGAGTTTCTTTCCTACGCACTCTTTTGGTACATGATGGGAGTCGTATGGTACTTGCTCGCTGGCGCTGATTTTTTTGGCTACATCGAACGCAAAGATCTCGCCACGGTTATCATTTATATCATGCAGTTTTTTGTCGGGTTTTCGCTAGTAGTTGTCGCGCAGTACTTTCGTCAAGCATTGTTTCCCAACCTTTCGGCGACGCTCATTCATGTTCTCTACGGGCTTGGGTATACGGCGTTTTTGGTGTCACTCGTTCTCTTTCCAATTGATATTCGTCCCGATAGTTTTTTCGCGAGTCAGATTATCACCAGCGATACGACTACCTTTATTTTTACTATGCTCTTTATCCCACTCTTTGCCGCATCGATATATGGCCTTTTCAAAGCGTTTCGTGCGCATGAAGTTGATCCTTTGGCTCGGCGCTTCGCACTTTTAGCAAATAGCTCATTTGTCTTGCTTGGTATTACGGGGTTTCTTGATGAGACGGGCGTTGTTACTGACTGGTATGTGACCGTATCTCGCTTGATCACACTTATCTCGGCGATTCTTGCTTATTTTGCTATAATCGCTTTACAGGAGCCCGACGAACTGGTAATTTAGAGCCAGTATGCAGATAGCGCTTGCAGTTTTGGGTGTGATGCTTGTCGCGTGTATAGCGCGACTTTTTTACCTCGAAAAAAAGTTTCAGAAAATCTTTGGGGAAGGCGATCCCAAAACGCTCGAGGCGCTCGTGGTAGAGCATGCAGGCCGCATTGAGGAGACAGAAGGGGTACTGCGTCAGCTTGGTGACGCGCACAGCACACTCGCGCAAGATTTTTTGGGCAGTATACAGAAAGTTTCCATGGTTAGGTTTAACCCGTTTTCTGATACGGGAGGCGATCAAAGTTTTGTCATCGCACTCCTCGACGGCAAAAACAATGGCGTGGTGTTCTCAAGCTTGTATACGCGTGGCCAACCACTTGTGTATGCCAAACCCATTAAGGAAGGAGTATCTCACTACCAACTCTCAGGGGAGGAGACTGACGCACTGGCACGCGCAATTCAGGGTGCTTAGAGGATATGAACTACACTCGCAGACAACTTTATGTCACACATAACCGACAACAAGGTATCGACATCGCGCCACCCCATTGTGGTTATTTTGGGGCACATTGATCATGGCAAGACAACGCTCCTCGACTATATTCGCAAGACAAATATCGTAGGTAAAGAATCAGGAGGGATCACACAGCATTTGGGCGCCTCAGAGATTCTATGGCATGACAAACGCGTGACATTTCTCGACACTCCAGGTCACGAAATATTTTCTAAAATGCGCGTACGCGGGGCGCGTGTTGCTGATGTCGCGGTGTTGGTGGTGGCAGCTGACGATGGTGTAAAACCGCAAACCAAAGAGGCGCTCGAGGCAGTCAAAAAGGCCAACATTCCTTTTATCGTAGCACTCAATAAAATTGATAAGGCAACTGCGGATATTGATCGCGCAAAAGCAAGTCTTGCAGAGATCGATGTGTTGGTAGAAGGGTGGGGAGGGAGCGTGCCTTGTGTGCCGGTATCGGCAAAAGAAGGCAAGGGCATCGATGAATTGCTTGAGACTATTTTTTTGCTCACCGATCTTGAAGAATTGCATGGCGACACATCACTGCCGCTTCGAGGTATTGTGATCGAATCACATCTCGATCCGCGTCGGGGACCCGCCGCCGTGATTATCGTGCGCGATGGTCAGATAAGAAAAGGAGATTTTGTGCTGGCAGGTAGTGCGTCAGCTCCCGTGCGTATTTTGGAAGACGGTTTTGGTAAACCAATCGAGAGCGCAGGACCGTCGAGCCCCGCGCGCATTGTTGGGTTTGATAGGGTGCCTGAGATTGGATCAGAGGCGATCAGCTTTTCTTCAAAGGATGATCTTGAGGTGGCGCGCGCAGCAATTGCAAAACCCGCCGCCCGCGATAACGCACCTGCCGATATTGGTATTTTAGTAAAAGCCGATGTTGCCGGATCATACGAGGCGCTCACCGAAGAACTTCGCACGATCGTGCCCGCGGATTTACCGGTAAAATTCTTTGACGGCGGGGTAGGCGAGGTGACTGAGAGTGAAATCAAAAATGTATCCGCGGCAAAGATCCCATTTGTTGTGGGTTTTCATGTGCGTATGCGCGGGCCGATATTGGATATCGCCGAACGCTTTCATGTGTCTATCAGATCATTTGAAGTGATCTATGAGGCGGTTGATTGGATACGCGAAGAGCTCAAAAAACTTGCGCCCAAAAAGATTACGCGCGAAGATCACGGCAAGCTTTTGGTACTCAAAGTTTTTGCCAACCTACCCGCCGGCCGTATTATTGGTGGACGCGCGAAAGACGGTATTGTACCGGCTGACGCGCAGTTCGAAATCATTCGTCAGGGTGAGGTTGTAGGGAAGGGGCGCATCATAAGTCTGCAGAGAAATAAAATAGCCGCGACAGCTCTGCGTTCAGGCGAGGAGGGCGGTTTGATGGTGCAGTCGTCACGCGCTATCGATGAACGCGACATCTTGGCGTTTTACTATGAACGAGAGGCGTAGAGAAAGGCTTACCGCATTTTTGCAAGAAGCGCTTTCCGAATTCTTTTTGCGCGAATGTTCGTTTGCGCCCGGCGTGTTTGTTTCAGTGCAGTTCGTTGATCTCAATGAAACTTCTTCGCGGGCCGCTATTTCGGTTAGCGTTTTTCCCGATGAGGCTCGCGATGGGGTTGCCGAAGAGCTCAAAACACGGGAAAATGAAGCGACACATTTCGTGCGTCAAAAGCTCGACAACAAGTATACTCCCGCGATACGATTTAGTGTGCGGTAGCGGCGTGGTAGCCAAGTGGTAAGGCAAGGGTCTGCAAAACCCTTATACGCGGGTTCGATTCCCGCCCACGCCTCCAGGCGTTCCTTGCTGAGGTGGCGAAATTGGCAGACGCGCCAGCCTTAGGAGCTGGTGGGAGAAATCCCGTGGGAGTTCAACTCTCCCCCTCAGCACAAACTCTTGAGTTTCACCTGTTTGCGCGCTATGATTGAAAACATATTTGCGGTCATCGTATAGTGGCTATTATGCGTCCTTGCCAAGGACGAGATTGGGGTTCGACTCCCCATGACCGCACAAGTGTCTTGCCGCGGTGGCGGAACGGTTTACGCAGAGGACTTAAAATCCTTGGCCCGAAAGGGCTTGTGGGTTCGAATCCCACCCGCGGCACAGTCAGAACGATTATGATGAAAAATCGAGATGTACTTTTGGGCGCGCTTATTTTTTTCGTAGCGTTTTTGTTGCGCGCGCCATTCTTTTGGTATCCTGACAGCACGGTGCTCGACGAAGGTATTTACGCGACCTATATCTCCAATATAATTTACGATAGGCCGTACTTTGAACTCCACCCGCCGCTGCCAAATATTATTATGGCGAGCGTCGCGCGCAACTTTTCTTTTGACTATAAGATATTTCGTGGCACGGGCGTCCCGTTTGGAGATTTTCCATTCGCCGCTCTACGGTTCGTAAATATTATTTTTGGCTCGCTGTTGGCTGTGTTGGTATTTATATCAGCACGGCTTTTATGGGCGGATAGATCTTTTGCAGTTATCGCGGGGCTTGGTATCGCGCTCGATAACGCACTCATTGTGTACTCACGCACTCTTTTGCCTGACATGATGCTCGTGACTTTTGGCATGGCGGGTATCATGACATATCTTTGGTATGAGCGTAGGGGTGGCCTCGCCAAACTCATACTCGCTAGTATTTTTTTTGGCGCCGCGTTTTCTATCAAATGGATTGGTCTGGCGTTTTTGGGTACGGTGATACTCGCTTCTCTGTGGCACAAAAAATACAAAGATATCGGGGTGCTGGGCGTTGGCGCGGTGGCGGTGTATATCGCAGTATTTTTTATATTCTTCGGGCAGTTTTCAGGTGGGTTTCTTGCCGATCGATTTTCGTTTGACGCGGTACCCGCGCTCGCGTACCCGGCGCCATGGAGCATTGGCGAGACGATAACCTTTCTACCCCGCTACACTGAGATTATGTATCAGGCAAATTATACGGTAGACGAGCATCCACACTCATCGCGGCCGTGGGAGTGGCCGTTGGGGCAAGGGATGGTGGGTATGTGGGGTAGAGGTGAGCGGGCCATAGCCCTTAGTCCAAACTTTGCCGGGTGGGGTACGGTGTTTATCAGCGTCGTTTTTGCATGCACTATGCTTGTCTCGGGGCGTCTGCCTGCCCCCGCACTTTTCGCGCTTGTAGGATATATGATAAGTTTTGTACCGTTTTTTGCTATCGGTAGGCCATTTTTTATGTATCACTATTTTATGGCGCTGACATTTGGTTGGCTCCTCGCTCCGTGGGCATTAGAAGAGTTGCGAGGCATCATACTGCCGCGCGCTACACATAAAAGTGCTCGTGTCCTCTTTGCTCTTTTCTTGATCGCCGGATTTCTTTTGGCATCGCGCTATACCTACGGTATATAGATAAACAAAAACCCCGCAGCTGCGGAGTTTTTGTATGCCTTAGCTTACTTCCAAATGCTCATGAGGAGGCGGATGATCCCACCAGTTCCGAGCATGATTGCTGCCCCTACAATTCCCCAGATAATATGCTGCTTGCCGTTTTGGCGTGCCTCCGTATCATCAGGACTCATCATGGCTTGGATCACGCCCCACATAAAGAGGAGTGTTGCTAGACCGAAAGCCAGTATGAATAGTGGGTTGATAATATTATCAACAACGGTGCCAACGATGTCTTGGATATCTGCGAGTGGCGGCATGCGGTTATTAGATAGTAAGCGTTGGGATGTTGGTATCAGAACCTCCAATACCTGTTGCGAGCAGTCTCGCGATACCCCAAATACCAAGGATTGCCGCAAGGCCTACGATTGCAAAGATGATATAGCTACGGGCTTCTTTAACCTTTTCAGCGTCACCGCCGGCCGCGATGTATCTAATGACACCGAAGATGAACACGAGGGTGGCGACCGCGATCAAGAAGTTGATAAGCGCGCCAACGATACCTCCGAGGGTGCCAGTGATAAATCCTTTGATGTCACCACCTTGTGCTTGTGCCGCGACAATCAAGGGCATAAGAGCGATCGCTAAGACAGCAGCGTGTGTGAAAATTTTTTTACTCATAAAGTAATTATTGTTGTGAATAATGGATAATAACGGACGACGATCTTTGCAATATCTCACTAGAGCTTTTTTGCAAAGTCAATGATCATAGAGGCGATGGGTCCTGCGCCCACGATAATAGCCGTACCCACCAAAACCCATAGAAACATCGTGCGTGCCTCCTCGAGTTTCTGCGCGTTGCCTCGTGCGGCAACAAACATGAGACCGCTGAGCACTATAAAGAATGCTGCTACCGGAGTGCCGAATGTGGTTACAAAATCGGCGATCCCTTGCAAGATTCCTGCGAAGTCTTGAGATTTGGTAGGGGACTTTGAGATATTATCGAGCGCCGCAGATGCCGTGCCCGCTATGACGCAGAGAGCCGCTACCATTAGTATAGCCGAGAGTGGTTTTTTGCCAAACAGCTTGTGGAAAGAGATCATAATTAGAGGCCGAGGAATGAGTCCTTAAAGGCGACCGAAAGCGTCCATGCACCGATCACGACCGTAAGACCTATAAGCGCCCAAAGGAGCGTTGTACGCGCTGTTTTTATCTTCTCAGGGTTACCACCTGCCGAGACAAAGAGAAACCCCGACCAGAGGATAAAGACGACAGCAATAGGGAAGGCGACATCAACAGCTGCTTTAAAGAGAAGCTCGAGGCATGCCGGGATCGTAGTGCATTTGAGGTCAAGGAGTTCTTTGTAGTTCAAGGTAAGCTTCTCCGCGTTTGCGAAAAGCGGTGTCAAAAATGCTATGAGAGGTGTGAGTGTTTTAGAATTCAACATGGATATGATCTGGTCTGGGCAAGCTACCGCAGGTAACTTTTCGGCCGCCAAGTTCGCAGGTAGCTCCGCGCCCAAAGTTCGCATCTGTAGGTAGCCCATTGCCTCGCAATGAAGAGACTGCTCCTTCACTATAGCGGAGATCTACGGTGTTTGGGTGGTCGGCACCGTGAGAGGCATGGCCCGGCTCGGTTCCTCCCGTAATTGTAACACAGCCATTGCATCCTATATCAACTTGTATGATGCGGTTGATAGTTTCTTGCGATAGTCCTCCCAGATAGGTGCATCCGGGCCTATCTTCTTCGCAGTTTCCTGACGAGGAGATATCAATACCTGCCGCGCGTAACATATCTCGTGCTTCCTGATGCGAGAGACCTTCGCCTAAGGGTGGAGGCGGCCCTCCACTAGGAGGTGGGACGGTCGGCCCTGGCGGCTCGGGCACCACCTCTTTTCCCAAATCAACATTACAACTCGCAGTCCCACCACCAGGGTCACACTTTGGTATGTCATACCAACTTGCTTTTTTAATACCAAACCCAATAGTCGAAAGAATAGTATTGAATATCGCCCATGCAAAGAACGCCAATGCCATACCAATAACCGCATTGGTCATCACCCCTCTTCCTTTGGTAATCTGACTCGGATTGCCTCCCGATGTCAGCATGAGTACTCCACCATACAAGAAAGCACCTGCCGCAACAGGTACGGCAATGATGTAGAGCAAAAACCCTATGATATTGTCAGCAAGATCATACAGATCACAGAACGAACACGGACAACCCGTCTGACATCCTACTGGTACCAATCCACCTTCTGGTGCTGCGGCAAAGGTAAGGAGGGGAAGCGCGAGGAGAAGGAGGGTGAGGGTGGCAATACTGAAGTATTGATATCTCATGCGATTAATTTCCACGGTATTGGTTTTCAAGATCATTCAGCTTTCCCGTGTAATCGCGAGTAACTTGATAGCCCGTGTTTCTTTTGCAACCAGCAGTTGACACGCTACTATTGCAGGTGCCGGAGACGGCCGGATCATCATCCCATTCGCATTGCCAGCGCAGTTGCCCGGGGCAATTTGTACTATTGTTATTTGCTCCTGGACCACCATTGTAAGCGGCAGATGCAAGCGTCTCATCGCCGCCATATTTATTGAGCATTTGTTTATAGTATGCGATACCCATTTCAAGATTATATGACGGCGCACTCAAACGCTCTCGCGCTTCGGCAGGCGACAGACTGCAAAGTGGCGGGTCTATCTGGCACGCAGTATCCATACGGACTTGCATGAGTCCGTAGGATGATTTGCCGTCGCGGTCTTGGTGTGTCGCATTTTCGTTGCCTGACGATTCAGCGGCAATAATGGCACGAATACGATCAGGATCAACGCCATACTGTGCGGCCAATGCATTGATGACGCTTTCATAGCGCGCGAGATCAGCCATAGAAGCAGATTTCGCCTCTTGGTGGAGTCCTTCGTTACCATTGAGGAGATCGGACCCATCGGCTCCGCAGATATTAACGCCATCACGAAAGCACCCATCATCGATATTTCCGGTAAAATTTCTACCTGCAAGTACCGGCCCCACTGGATCCACTGTCACCTCTTTTCCCAAATCAACATTACAACTCGCAGTCCCACCACCAGGGTCACACTTTGGTATGTCATACCAACTTGCTTTTTTAATACCAAACCCAATAGTCGAAAGAATAGTATTGAATATCGCCCATGCAAAGAACGCCAATGCCATACCAATAACCGCATTGGTCATCACCCCTCTTCCTTTGGTAATCTGACTCGGATTGCCTCCCGATGTCAGCATGAGTACTCCACCATACAAGAAAGCACCTGCCGCAACAGGTACGGCAATGATGTAGAGCAAAAACCCTATGATATTGTCAGCAAGATCATACAGATCACAGAACGAACACGGACAACCCGTCTGACATCCTACTGGTACCAATCCACCTTCTGGTGCTGCGGCAAAGGTAAGGAGGGGAAGCGCGAGGAGAAGGAGGGTGAGGGTGAAAATCGCGCTACTTTTTTTCATCGATGAGACGCTTGCGTTTTAATCGCGCTTCACTCACTGCTTCTGACGGTAAAAGCCGCCCGTTAGCAATACTCTCGATCATCTCTTTGATGATGGGCGCGTTTTCTTTTGGATACTGTTCAAACGATGATTTTGCATTGAGAACTGATCTTTTGAGAATCTCTGGCAGTGAGTCAACGGCGATGAGGTCACGCCGCGCCGCGACAACGACACCTCGAGAAATGATTTTTTTGAGTTCCGGTTCACTGACAAGAAAGCGCGCGAAAGCCCACGCGGCATCTTGCTCCGATGCTCCTTTGGGTATGGTGATTGCACGCACATCGGCGACATAGGCCAGTTTGCCACCTTGCGTTTGTGGTACGGGTGAAATATCAAACGCACGATGAGGATTTTTATCCTCCAGTTCTTTTTTGTACGAATAGTGATCAAGCATCATGCCAAGCTTGCCTTCGATAAAAAGCTCACGAGGCTCGGCAAGTACACCGTGCCAAGTGTAGGCAGCCGTACCTGGTTTGCCGTAATCGGTATAAAAGCGTAGTACACTCAATGATATCGGACCTTGGTTGGTGGTATCCGCAAAGAGTGCTTCTTCAAGGGAAGCGCCCTGTTGGAGAAGTAACAATGCGAGTATCTCTTTGTGGAGTGGTATATTGCGTGCGCGTCCCAATGACGCACCTGAGCGAAGTATGGTACCTCCTGCACCAAGTTCTTTTATTTTATTTGAGGTACTTAGAAAGTCATGCCAGGTAGCGGGTGAGACGGCGACAAGTGATTGATTAAAAAGATCTTTATTCCAAAAAAGCACCAAAGGGTCAATCCATAAGGGGAGTCCCCATACGGTTTTTTCATCAGGTTTGTTCTCAACTTTTTTGTGCTCAACGAGCGCTATGGTCGCAAGGTCGGCAAATGCCATCTCCACATCTTCTGCGCGTACAATTGATTGTTTGGGTGGGGCTATCTTGTCGCGGTTTTTTGCTATCCAATCGGTTGAGGTGATAATCGCCTGCGGACTTTCACCTGCGGCGATTGCCTCGAGCAGATCGCGATCAAAGGTGCGCGGATCTTTTTCGATGTAGGTTACTTTTTTATGAAATTGATCTGTGTAGTCTTCTACCGCTTCTTCAAAGAGCATTGGGTCGTCAACGCCCCAAATGATAACTTCTTTGACATCACCAAAACCTACGGGTCGGGGTTCTCCCGTACTAGAAAATACAATGAGCGAAGCAATTATGACAATAATCGAGACGATGATGGCAATGATTTGTACTTTGTTTTTCATGTTTTTTTGGCGATGAGCCCATGGTGATGTTCACCGAGAGTAAATTCGCGCAGTGAGGCAAAGCCACTAGCGCGTACGATATCAAACAAGGTTGATTTGGGGATTCGCGTTTCGCGCTTTGGCCCAACCATATGTACTGTTTCCGGATGCCACTCAACTACTACCAGTGTACCGTGGTCTTTAAGTATACGAAACGCTTCTTCAAGGATCGTTTTTTTATCGGGCGCCTGGAAAAGAACATTTGCCACAAAGACCCAGTCCGCGATACTGTCTTTCAGTTTACTGCCGCCGGCTTTCTCAAGATTGCCGCGTAAGGTCTCAACATGATAGAGGTGTGCTTTGCGCGCTGCATTACGCAGTACTTCGAGGGGTCCTTCTTGGATATCGATCGCATAGAGTTTGCCGTTTTCGGGTGATAATTTTTTTGCAAGCGGGAGCGCTAACAGTCCCGCGCCCGCGCCAAAATCAACGACCGTCTGAGGGCCATAGATATCAAGATGGTCGATAAGTTCTTTGGGGCCGCTAAAGTTTTGCATCAAATTAGAGGATTGCTACTGAGCGCAGTTTGTCGCCTGCCTCGAGCTTCATAATGCGCACGCCTTGCGCGGCGCGCCTGAGTGATGGCATCTGTTGTAAGGATGAACGGAGAGCCTTACCTTTCTCAGAGATTGCGATAAATTCTTCAGCTGCCGGTTCGGGGAGACGAGCGGCGACCAAGGGACCTGTCTTGTCAGTAACATTCATTGCTTTGATACCTGATCCGCCTCTTGCCTGTGTTTTAAATTCACTCACTTTGGTTTTTTTACCAAAGCCATTGGTACTCGCGACCAGAACCTCTAGGTTTTTGCCGTCTTTCGGTATGATCTCACAGCCAACAAGTTCATCGGTCGACTTAAGCCGCATGCCGCGAATGCCTTGTGCTTGTCTGCCCATCACGCGCGTTTTTGTTTCGGCAAACCGTATCGCAAGACCTTTTTTACTAAGGAGCATGATATCATCACCCTTCTCGACGATACGCACCCATCCGAGCACATCACCTTTTTTGAGTTTCATAGCGAGGATGCCCGAACGGCGTACATCGACAAAATCATCGAAGTTTGTTTTCTTCATCATACCTTGTTTGGTAGCCATCACCAATGAAGAAGTAAGGTTTCCCTTCCGCTTCTTAGGGATAGCAAGAATTGAGGTTATATCTTCGCCCGGCGAGAGTGATAAGAAGTTGACCGCCGGCTTGCCTTTTGAGGTGCGCGAACCCTCAGGGATGTCATAGGCCTTTATCTCGTAGGTTTTGCCCGAGCTTGTGAAAAATAAGATCGAGTCATGAGTGCCGGCTGAGACAAATTGTGAGACGACATCTTCTTCTCTCCATTCGGCGCCCACAAGACCTTTGCCGCCGCGTTTTTGTGCGCGAAATTCCTGTGGTCGGACACGCTTGAGGTATCCCGTCTGTGTCATCACAACGACCTGCTCTTCTTCGGGTATCAAGTCTTCGATATTGAGGGTGCCCACGGGACCATCGATAACTTTGGTTTTGCGCTTGTCGCCGTATTTTGTTTTAATCTCTACCAATTCATCTTTGATGACCTTGCGAATGCGCTTTGGGTCTTCGAGAATTGCTTTGAGCTCGCGTATAAGAGCTTTTGTTTGAGCGTATTCATCTTCAATCTTTTGGCGTTCGAGCGCGGCGAGTGCTTGCAAGCGCATTTCAAGGATTGCGGTTGATTGGCGATCGGAGAGCTTAAATTTCTGCATCAAGTTTTTGTGCGCGTCATCCTTATCTTTCGAGCGCTTGATGGTAGCGATTATCTGATCGATATGATCAAGTGCTATTTTGAGACCTTCTAAAATATGCGCGCGTTCTTCGGCGATGCGCAGATCATGGCGCGTTCGACGCTCGACTACCTCAAGGCGCGCTTTTAAAAATTCTTCGAGATAGGTTTTGAGTGAGAGCGTTTGTGGTTGGATCCCACCGACCAGTGCGAGCATATTGAAATGAAAAATCTTTTCGAGATCCGTATGCTTGTAGAGTGTATTGAGTACTTTTTGCGGGTAGGCGTCATTTTTTAAATCAATAACCACCGAGAGGCCATCTTTGTCTGATTCGTCACGGATATCTCTGATGCCTTCAATTTTTTTATCGCGCACAAGGTCGGCTATTTTTTCAACGAGTTCAGCTTTGTTTACTTGAAAGGGGAGCGATGAGATAGCGATACTATACCCTTTGCCGCGCTCGACGATATCTGCCTCACCACGCATGACGACGCCACCTCTACCGGTGGCGTACGCTTGGTGAATATCCGCCTTGTTAAAAATCATGCCGCCCGTAGGAAAGTCAGGGCCTTTGACATGAACCAGGAGATCTTCAATAGTTGCTTTTGGGTTATCGATAAGGGTGAGTGATGCATCGATAAGCTCGGTGAGGTTATGCGTAGGAATACTCGTCGCCATACCAACTGCGATACCAAACGAACCATTGAGCAGTAGATTGGGTACGCGTGAGGGCAGTACCGTAGGTTCTTCGCGCGAACCATCATAGGTTGGTGTAAAATCAACCGTTTCCTTATCAATATCAGCTAAAAGTTCATCGGCGATGCGTGACATTTTTGCCTCCGTATAACGCATAGCCGCGGGCGAGTCACCATCAACGGAGCCAAAGTTTCCCTGACCGGTAATCAACATGTAGCGCATGCTAAAGTACTGCGCCATGCGTACCATCGCGTCATAGACCGCGGTGTCGCCGTGCGGATGATATTTACCAAGTACATCACCAACCACGCGTGCCGATTTTACATATTTTGCCGATGAACGGAGGCCCATCTCCTTCATCGTATAGAGAATACGGCGGTGTACCGGTTTGAGTCCGTCGCGCACATCAGGTAGCGCGCGCGCGACAATGACACTCATCGCATAGTCGATATACGCGTTGCGCATCTCGTGCGTGATATCTTGAGTGTGGAGGGCGTAGCTTATTTTTTTGGGTTCTTCGGTAGGTTCTTTGCGTTTCATATATTATTTAGAAAAATCGGGCTTTTGGTCTTTAATCTTTTTCCAGACTGATCCGAAACTATCCGCGAGCGAAGGCGCCTGTGTGTCTTCGCGCAGTTCATATTTAAGCTGCGCTACCCAAATACCGATGATGGCAGCCATGATAAGAGTTACTGATATAACCAAAATCATACGCCGCGTACTGGGTTGAGATTGTTGGATGCGTTCAATGTGGTCAATGAGTGCCATATTATGCACGCTCGAGGATAACGACACGCTGACCTTCGGCGGGGAGACCTTTTTTCTTTATGGTAAGCTTATCCATCTTCTCAGGTTTCTCGCCAAGTTCTTTAACAAAATTATCAAACGCGCTCTTTTTCACCCCGTCACCCATCAATGGTACGACGATGCGCGGATCGATATTTGATACGATCTTTTGGAGAGCCGACGGCGTACCTGATGGTACGAGGTATAAGATGTCAACGGTACCAGCAAAATCAATGATCATATCAGCTGTCTCGACATCACTCAGGGTGCCCAAAAAGAGCGACCGGATGCCTTCCCACTCGACGAGAAATGGAGTAACACCCGTAGATCCAAACCCTACAAATGAAATATCGCCCGCTTCATATTCACCAGGGATCCCGAAGACACGCGGCTCACCCGCGATAGAAATATCTTTCTTTGCCTCCGGATCAGTAAAAAAGACCACCCGTGCCTCGAAGCGAGGGGCGGGGAATTGGGCTCCTTTACCGAACGGATCGGCAACGATGACCGCATCTCCTGACTGAAGCTTGAGGCAGGAGAGCCCATAATAGCTCACAACCATAAAAAGTATTCCTAGTATAGCCCAAAGGCCTTCTCTTGCAAAGATTTTTGGTTTTCCGTATACTGCTCTTCATGACTCAAGACACTGAAAGTACGGAAGGCATCGCCTCTGATAAGGGGGCGTTTTCACGCATAAGTTCTGAATGGCGTATCCCGCGTGTGGGGGATGTCGTTGAAGGTACTATTTTACGCGCTCAAGGCTCGGTTATCTTTATCGACCTCGGATTTGGTACTGGCATCATCTATGGCCGTGAGTTTCAGGAAGGTCGTGACATGCTTCGCAACAAAAAAGAGGGCGATATCATTGTCTCTAAAATCGTTGATTTTGAGAACGAGCAAGGATACATCGAGCTTTCTATAAAGGAAGCCGGTCGCGAGAAGTTTTGGAAAGAAGCTGCGGCATGTGTGTCTGAAAAGCGTCTTTTGGCGCTCAAAGCGCTTGAGGCAAACCGTGGCGGTTTGGTATTTGAGTGGGCGGGCACCAAAGGATTTTTGCCGCTCTCACAACTATCCCAAAAACATTACCCGCGCGTTGAAGGTGGCGACAAGATGAAAATTTTCGAAGAACTCCAAAAACTTGTCGGCGAAGAGTTTCAACTTCACCTTATTACCGCGGATCCTCGCGAAGAAAAACTTATTTTTTCGGAAAAAACACTCGAACCCGATGGCATGAAGGAGCGCCTCGCAAATTATGAGGTAGGCACTGAATACGAAGGTGAAGTTTCCGGTATCGTTGAATTCGGCGTATTCGTAAAACTCGAAGAAGGACTAGAAGGTCTCGTACATATTTCGGAGATTGATTGGTCTCTTGTCGAAAATCCTAACGATTTGTATAAGGTCGGTGATAAAGTGAAGGTAAAAATAATCGGCGTTGATGCTGATAAAGTTTCGCTTTCAATCAAAGCGCTCAAGCCTGATCCATGGAAAGAACTCAAACTTGAGAAGGGCGATATTGTAGAGGGCGTTGTCACGAAGCTCAATAAGTACGGCGCGTTTGTAAAACTTCCCAAGCAAGGCGGTATCTCAGGCCTCTCACATGTATCCGAATTTGAATCAGCACAAAAGATGCGCGATCTCGTAGAGATAGGTAAGGGGTACCCGTTTCAAATCGTGGTCTACCAACCAGAAAGCCACAAGCTCTCACTCGCGTTTCTCGGTAAAGACGGCGCAGAGAAAAAAGCAGAATAAACCATAAAAACAAAAAATCCCCATACGGGGATTTTTTGTTTTTACCAACGGTTACCACCAGCGCGAGTTGCTTGCGTGAGCAGTGCGATGCCACCGCCGAGCCCGCCGATAATACCGGCGATTGCCAGATACAAAAAGACGGGGTGAACCGCTTGATCTTGCGCGAGCTGTATCGCGTACACCGATCCGCCAAACACCGCAAAGCAGACGAGCGCGAGTACTATATAGAAAGCTTTTGCTAACATGCTGTCAGTATAGTATTTTTACGAGTGACTGTCATTGGTGCGGAGTTGTTCAACCGCCTCTGCTAAAAATTGCGAGTAGAGATTGAGCCCCACGCGGGCGGCGATGCCTGATTGCTCGCGTCCTAAGATATTTCCTGCGCCGCGCATTTCCAAATCTTTCTCGGCGATGACTGACCCCGCGCCCAAAAATTGTGTGTCTTGGAGTACATCGAGTCGTCGTTCAGCCTTGGGCGTGAGGTGCGCAGGATTATAGAAAAAGTATGCATATGACTGTAGGGTGCCTCTACCGATGCGCCCGCGAAGCTGATGGAGGTCAGCGAGTCCATACATAACCGCGTCAGTCACGATCAATGTATTTACCGTATGCAGATCAATACCGTTTTCTATGATAGTGGTCGAGACAAGTATCTCGATATCTCCTTTGCGAAAACTTTCCATCGTCTCTACCAATTCTTTTTCGCGCATCCGGCCATGCAAGTATCCGACTTTTGATTTGGGCACGAGTTTGCGTATGAGCTCAAGTGTTTTGGGTATGCGGTGTATGCGTGATTCAACTACATATACTTGTCCTTTGCGTTGCAGTTCAAGTTCAAGCGCTTTGGCCATGAGTTCCGCCTGATAGGGGAGCATCAAAGTTTCTGGCGCGATTTTACCTACAGGGCCTTCATCAAGCGCCGTCATGGCGCGTACGCGCGCGAGCGAGAGCGAGAGTGTGCGCGGTAGTGGTGTAGCAGATAGCGTGAGCACATCAACTTCGGCCTTAAGTTCTTTGAGTTTTTCTTTTGCACCAACTCCAAAGCGTTGTTCTTCATCGACTATCAAAAGCCCCAAATTTTTAAATGCGATATCTTTTGAAAGAATCCGATGTGTGCCGATAGCGATATCGACTGATCCGTCACGAATGCCCGCAAGCGCCTTTTTTATAGTGCCCGCATCCTCTAGGCGCGAGAGGCGCGCTACTTTGATGGGAAGGCCTGAAAGGCGCTTTTTCCATGTCTCGTAGTGTTGCGCGGCAAGAATAGTAGTGGGTGCAAGTATCGCTACCTGTTTACTGTTTGCCGCCACGCGAACAGATGCGCGGAGAGCCAACTCGGTCTTACCAAAACCCACATCACCGATGATGATACGGTCCATCGGCATTTTTGATGATAGATCTTGCCAGATGCGCGCCAGCGCGCGCTTTTGTGCTTGTGTTTCTTCATATGGAAATGATGCCTCGAGCTTTTCTTCAATCTCAGGTGAGGGAGTATAGGGCGCGCGCGAGGCGGTGTTGCGCATGGCGTGTACCGCCAAAAGTTTTTTGGCGAACGCGATCGCGTCATCTTTGGTTTGCCGGAGAGTTTTCTTCCAGATAGGCGTGCCAAGACGCGAAACTTTTGGTGCACGAAAGCCGATATACGGCGATATGCGAGAGGCCTCGGTGACGGGTACCATCAAGGTGTCCGCATCGCCGCCCCGCGGCCCGCGGTATTCGATATGAAAATATTTTTTACCACCTTCGGTGGTAATACCGCGCCACAGACCAATGCCGTGGTGCTCGTGTACGACAAAATCACCGCTACGCAAATATTCGAGCAAACTACGATCTTTAATCTTTCGCTCGAGTGATTCGCCTCGAGCTGATGGTGGAAGTTTACGAATGTCATCAATCTGATTGCCAAAAAAATCGATATGCCAGATGCCATCGGTACCGATAGGGGAGACAATGAGCGCGCCGCCTCTGATAGCAAATTCGCCTCGGCGCTCGGGCCACGAGTTTATTTCATAGCCGAGCTCGATGAGTCGTTCGGTGAGCGTACGCAGACCCCTGTGCCATGCGTTTGTGATGACGAGTGAATTGTGTTCCCAAAAGGTATTGAGATGGCGACCCTTTTCAATAGTTCGGCGATTGCGCCTGAACCATGCCTCATCTTTTTCGGCAAATTCAGGAATGCGAGAGGCGATAAAAAGCTCGCTAGTCATATCTGTGAGTTGGGGATGATTAGAAGACCGAGATGGTCGTTATCTGTAGGTCTTGAGCAATAAGCTCTACTACGCGTTTTTCTACTTTTTTGAGTATGAGCTTTTCGGCGGGCGCCCATTTTTTGAGTACCAACTGCATGGCGTCTACGCGCTTTTTCTTTTGAACGCCCACGCGGATACGCCAGAAGTCGCGTGATTTTACGGCACGCATCACTGAGTCGACGCCACGATGTCCTGCCGAGCGCTTACCAAATGATGCTTTGACCGAGCCCAGTATGATGTCGGTATCGTCATGGATGACGATGAGATCTTTGGGTTTTACCCCAGCTTCAGTGAGCGCCTTACCTGATTTATTCATAAAGGTGTTCGGTAGCACGATGAGCGTTTTCTCGCCCTCGATCTCACCCTTGCTGGTGAGCCCCGCGTATTTCGCGTTTTCAATAAACGGCTCAAAGCCATATTTTTTGGCGATAGTCATAGCAAACTCACGCCCGACATTGTGGCGCGTGCCGTCGTACTCTTTGCCCGGATTGCCAAGCCCTACGATGACTTTCATGTTGAGAGTCTACCATAGAAAGCCCCATTTGCCAGAAGGGATTTTTTGATGTATACTAGCATCACTTTTGTTGTCCTTTATGCCTTCTGAAGAAACATCACGCACACTAAGACATGAGGTACGAGAAATCGTCCGTGTTCTTTTGATATCGCTTGCGGTAGTCATCCCTATACGGATTTTCGTCGCTCAACCCTTTATTGTGCGAGGCGCTTCTATGGAGCCGACCTATCATGACGGCGAATACCTGATTGTCGATGAGATCTCGCTTCGTTTCAGCGATCTTGCGAGAGGAGAGGTGATTATCTTTCGCTATCCTAATGATCCAAAGACCTTTTTCATCAAGCGCGTCATAGGTTTGCCACAAGAAACCATTACTATCAGGGATGGGTATGTGTATCTGGCAAGTCCCGAAGGTGAGCTGGCGCCGATTGATGAGTCGTACATTGGTTCTGCGGTTTTTACCTTACCAGATAAGACGGTGACACTCGGACCCGATGAATATTTTGTCCTTGGTGACAATCGACCCGATAGCTCTGATTCACGCGTATGGGGGCCACTCGAAACCCAATATATAGTAGGCAGAACATTTTTGCGTCTCTGGCCAATCAATAAATTCAATTTTCTCTAGAAAATACTATGCCAAAACCAATAAAAAAAGAATTGATCGCAAGCGTCAAAGGTATGCACGACCTTACGGGGGATGACTACGCCTACCTCGAGCGCATTATCAAAGAAGTAAAGCGCGTAGGCGACTATTATGGTTTTTCACCGATTGCGACCCCCCACCTCGAAAAGACCGAGCTTTTTGAACGCCCACTCGGCGCCGAGTCTGATGTCGTCGAAAAACAAATGTACAGTCTTCGTACCAAGGGCGGTGACCGTCTCACGCTTCGTCCTGAAGGCACCGCGCCTATTATGCGCGCGTATTTTGAACACGGCATGGGTAGCATGCCTCAGCCGGTAAAAGTTTTTTACGGTGGGTCATTCTTTCGTCATGAAAATCCGCAAGCGGGTCGCTATCGAGAGTTTCATCAGGCGGGAGTTGAGGTCATCGGGGACGATGACGCGATCAATGACGCGCTTGTCATCCGCATTCTTGTCTCAGCCCTCCAAACACTCGGACTCAAAGAAATCATGGTCAACATCAATACGATTGGTGACAAAGTATGTCGTCCCGCGTTTCGCAAAGAACTTATCAACTACTACCGCAAGCACCAAGAGCGTTTATGTAAAGACTGCAAGCGTCGCATCAAGGAAAATCCTCTACGCCTTCTTGATTGCAAAGAAGAGATTTGCGCTCAGATATCAAAGCATGCACCACAGATGCTCGATTATGTGTGCGAGTTTTGCAAAAAACATTTTGCCGAAGTACTTGAGTATCTTGATGAGTGTAGTATTCCGTACGCGCTTGATAGTCACTTGGTGCGCGGGTTTGATTACTATGGTCGTACGGTCTTTGAGATTGTGCCGACAGATTTAGGCGAAGGCATCTCGCCGCAGGCGATTGGCGGGGGCGGACGCTACGATGATCTCGCCGAACTCATGGGGGCGCGAAAAACCCCCGCGGTCGGTGGGGCGTTGGGTGTCGAGCGTGTAGCCGACCTGCTTCGCAAAAAAGGTATCAAGGCACGCCCCGAGACGCATCCGAAAATATTCCTTATCCAATTGGGGCCGGCGGCAAAAAAGAAAAGTCTGGTGCTCCTTGAGGAATTGCGAAAGATTGGAGTGCCGGTGATGCAGACACTTGCCAAAGACAGTCTGCGCGCACAACTCGCGATTGTATCAAAGCTCCAGATACCGATTGCGCTGATTGTGGGGCAGAAAGAGGCGCTCGACGGAACGGTCGCACTACGCAATATGGAGACAGGAGTGCAGGAGACCCTTCCCACAGAGAAATTTATTGGTACAATAAAGGCACGATTAAAAGAATTTTCTTAAGATTACTACTAGAAACATATTATGGTTACCGTATTAAAACGCGAAAAAGAAACTACCGGCTCACTCTTGCGCCGTTTTAGCAAAAAGGTGCAGCAGTCAAAGATCTTACTCAAAGCCCGATCACTCAATGTTAGGTCGCGCCCGAAGTCAAAGACTAAAAAGAAAAAAGATGCCCTGCGTCGTGTTACGAAACGCAAAGAGTACGATCGACTTCGTAAATTAGGTAAAGACGTATAAGCTTGATGGATCTTAGAGAGAAACTGCAAGTAGATCTCAAGAGCGCCATGCAGGCGGGTGAGCAGAAACGCACAAGCACTCTGCGAATGGTTTTTGCCGCAATTAAAAATAAAGAAATCGAAGAACGCAAAAAAGATATCGGATTGGGTGACGAAGATGTCATAGCAGTTATCAGGCGTGAGGCAAAAAAGCGTAAAGACGCGATTGCCGAATATGAAAAGGCGGGGCGACCGGAACTTGCCGAATCAGAAAAAGAAGAGCTTGCTATGCTCGATATATATTTACCGCAGGAAATTTCTGATGAAGAAATAATTCGTGTCATTCAAGACGGTGTTCGCCAGCTCGGGTCTCCGACAGCAAAAGATACAGGTGCTCTTATGAAAATCATTATGCCGTCACTCAAAGGACGCGCTTCCGGTGATCGTATTACTAAGCTTGCCAAGGATGCGCTTAGTGCGCAGGCAGTGCAGTAGTACGCACTCATGGCGCGACCTCATTATTTCGTCGGTCTTGACATCGGATCAGCAAGCGTTCGTTTTGTAGCACTTCAGAAAAATGATACCGGCACCTTTTCGGTAGCTGGAGTTTCCGAGCAAGCACTCGACGGTATGCGTAAGGGCGCTGTTGCGTCTTCAGATATCGTGGCGCGCGGTATTATCAAAGCTGCGCACGAGCTCAAAAAACAATATGGTATCGAAGTGGGTCACGCGGTCGTGTCACTCGGCGAGCCGCGCATCGTAGGTGTCGCATCAAGAGGTGCGGTATCTATTTCGCGTGCGGACGGTGAGGTAACCCAAGAAGACATCGCGCGTGTCATTGAAAATGCCGAAGGTGCTCTCCCGCGTCTCGGTAACCGTGAGGTACTGCATCAATTTCCGCTTTTTTATAATGTTGATCGCGATACACGCTTGCGCGAAGTCGTAGGTCTTTCCGGCGCCAAGCTCGAGGTCGAAGCTTTTTTTGTCGCCGCGTTTTCTTTACATATGAGAAATCTCTACCGTGCTCTTGAGCTTGCGGGCATTGTCGCCGATGATATTCTTGCCTCTCCCTACGCTGCTTCGTTCCACGCGCTCTCACGCAAGCAAAAAGAGGCTGGGTGCGTACTGATCGATATTGGCGCACAGACATCAGGTATCGCCGTTTTTGAGGAGGGTATGCTGGTTTCACTCGAGATGCTCCCGGTAGGATCAAGTCATATTACCTTTGATATTGGCCTCGGATTTCAGATTGACCAGGCATCTGCCGAGCGTGTCAAACGAAACCTCTCTTCATTTCTTGAGCTGGGCAAAAAGGAAATCCGTCTTTCCGACTTTCCCAAAAACTTTGAAGAAAGCTTTTCTCAGCGCAAACTCAAAGAAATAGTCTCGGCGCGTCTCGGTGATATTTTTGAGCTCGTAGCAAAGCATTTAAAGCGCATTGACCGAGCAGAGCTTTTGCCCGGAGGCGTGATTCTTGCTGGTGGTGGTTCAAAGCTTTTTGATATTCAAGCTGCCGCCCGCGATGAGCTACGCCTGCCTGTAGAGTTGGCGCAGGGAGCTCTAGGGCTTGGCGAGCACAAGGAGCTTATCTCTGGTCCCGAATGGGTGACCGCCACGGGTCTCGCGCGATATGCGGCCGAACAGCACCCACCCGCAGGCCGCATGTCCGAACTTTTTTCGTCATCATTTTCCCAACGCGTCAAAAAAATCCTCCGATCTCTCATTCCATAAAGAACGCCATTTGACGATATTGTAAACCTCGTGTTCTAGAGAATGCTCGAGGGGCATTTTTCCTTGACGCTTATCGTTTTACAACGCTAGAGTGAAGCCATGCCACGCATCAATCCAGAAGCTGAAACATTCGCACGGATCAAAGTTTTTGGTATGGGCGGTTCGGGCGGAAACGCCATCGATCACATGATTCGTTCAAAAGTGCCGGGCGTTGATTTTGTCGCTATCAACACTGACGCGCAAGATTTGCATCAATCGCTCGCTCCCCGAAAAATTCACATTGGCAAAAATGCCACGCGTGGTTTGGGTGCCGGTATGGATCCATCACTTGGCAGGCTCGCGGCCGAAGAAAATAAAAATGAAATCACTGAACTTGTGCGCGGCGTCGATATGGTTTTTATCGCAGGCGGATTTGGTGGAGGTACCGGCACGGGTGCCGCACCTATCGTAGCCGAGATCGCACGCGCCGAGGGTGCGCTCACCGTCGCGGTTGTCACGCGACCATTTGCATTTGAAGGATCAGAACGCAATCGCATCGCTGATGAAGGATTACAAAGACTTCGCGAAGTCGTTGATGCGATGATTGTCATCCCCAACGATCGTATTTTGAGCATGATCGAGAAAAAAACTTCGTTTCTCGATGCGTTTTCAAAATGTGATGAAGTGTTGCGTCAAGCAGTTCAGGGTATTTCTGATTTGATAACCCTTCCCGGCATCATCAATGTTGATTTTTCCGATATCCGCGCGATTATGAAGAACGCAGGGTCGGCACTTATGGGTATCGGCAAGGCGACGGGGGATGATAGAGCGATCCAAGCGGCAAAGCAAGCTATCAATTCGCCACTCCTTGACCTCTCTATAGAAGGAGCACATGGTGTTTTGTTCTCGGTTGCTGGTGGTGACGATCTTACGATGTGGGAAGTGAACGAAGCGGCGAAGATTATCACCGAAAGTATCGCAAAAGACGCAAAAGTTATTTTTGGCGCGGTCAAAGATGATCGCTTGCGCAAAGGCGAGCTCAAAATTACCGTCGTTGCTACTGGTTTTGGTGATGGGTATGCATCTGTCATTCCAAAAAGTCCAAATTTATTCTCGGCACTTCCGCGAAAAGAAGAAATGCTTGCACCACGAGCTATCAAGCCGACCACCGAAGAGGAGCCATCAGACGAGTGGGACGCGATCCCCGCATTTTTGCGCCGAACCAAAAAATAGTCACCAAAAGGTCTCCAAAAACAAACGCCCCGCATCCGCGGGGCGTTTTTTATATCCCAAAAATGGGTGCCCGCAACAATACCATAAATGGGCCGCACTATTTCGAAAAAAAGTTGAGTTATCCACTTCCAGTCGGGTGTCGGGGAGGCATACACTACATATACCTTATCCAAAGAAATTATTTTACATGTCTACCACACCTTCGGCCATTACCAAGACAACAGAAAAAAAACAATCAGCAGTCAAAGGTCGCACCTTGGGTATTGAGCGGTTTTTTTCTCATGCAAATGTTCATCCATACGATGAAATTACATGGGAAAAGCGTCGCGCCCTCATCAGTGACTCTAAGGGTAATGTTATTTTTGAACAAACTGATGTCGAAGTCCCTTCTTTTTGGTCACAGACTGCAACTGACATTGTCGCGGAGAAATATTTCTCTGGTCACATCGGCAAAAAGGGTCGTGAGTCGTCGGTCAAGCAACTTATCAATCGTGTTGCAGATACTTTGACGCGTTGGGGCGTCCAGTACTCGTATTTTAAAGACAAAGAAGAAGAGCAAATCTTTTCCGAAGAGCTCAAAGCGATTTTGGTTAATCAATATGCGGCGTTTAACTCGCCCGTTTGGTTTAATCTCGGAGTAGAGGAGAAGCCACAGTGCTCCGCGTGCTTTATTTTGTCTGTGGAAGACAATAAGGAGTCAATCGCCGAGTGGTATAAAAACGAAATGTTTATTTTTTCGGGTGGATCAGGCGCAGGTCTCGATGTCTCATCTCTCCGTTCATCGCGTGAATATATTCGTAATCGTGGCAAATCATCAGGCCCCGTTTCTTTTATGAAAGGAGCCGATGCGATCGCGGGTACGATTAAGTCAGGTGGCAAGACGCGTCGGGCGGCAAAGATGGTAGTAATGAAAATCGATCATCCCGATATTCGCGAGTTTATCACCTGCAAATGGAAAGAAGAAGAAAAAGCAAAAGCACTCATCTCAATGGGCTACAGTGATGCGATCGACGGCGATGTGTACAACAATATCTTTTTTCAAAACGCAAATAATTCCGTACGCGTGACTGATGACTTTATGCAACGCGTCATAGAAGACGGCGAGTGGGATCTCAAAGCAGTTATGACGGGCCATACACTTGAGACGGTTCGTGCTCGTGACTTGATGCAATTGGTAGCGGAGGCTTCGTGGCATTGTGCCGATCCCGGCATTCAGTATGATACGACGATCAACCGTTGGCACACTGCGTCGGTGACAGGTCGCATTAACGCATCAAACCCATGCTCCGAATATATGCACCTCGATGATTCCGCGTGCAATCTTGCGTCATTGAATTTGATGAAGTTTACTAAAGACGATGGATCATTTGATGTGACCGCGTTTCGCGCAGCAGTACGCACCATGGCAACTGCGATGGATATCGTCGTCGCGGGTTCCGCGTATCCTACCGAAAAAATTACCAAGAATGCAAAAGATTTTCGCGAGCTTGGTTTGGGTTATGCAAACTTAGGCGCGATGTTGATGTACAAAGGATTGCCTTACGACTCATATGAAGGGCGCGCATGGGCCGGTGCCATCACCGCGCTCATGACGGGGGAGGCATATCTGACTTCTACCTATGTAGCTGAGCGTGTAGGGGCATTTGCGGGTTACCAGACGAACAAAAAGCCCATGCAGAAAGTACTTCGTATGCATCGCAATGAAATAGATCATATTGACGCGAGCTATGTACAAAAAGACCTTTTGGAAAGCGCCTACGAGGCGTGGGACAAGGCAGTAGAACGCACCGAGAAGCACGGTATTCGCAACTCCCAGGCTTCTGTTTTGGCTCCTACCGGTACGATCGCCTTTATGATGGATTGCGATACGACGGGCGTAGAACCTGATTTCTCGCTTATTAAATATAAGAAGATGGTTGGCGGCGGTTTTCTCAAGATCGCAAATCGTACGCTTCCGCACGCGCTTTCAAACCTTGGTTATAGCGCCGAGGAGGTAGAGATGATCGTACACTTCGTAGAAGAAAACGACCGTATTGAAGGCGCCCCACATATCAAAGATGAGCATTTGGCAGTATTTGACTGCGCGACCAATGCACCAGGTGGTGTCCGCTCGATTCATTATATGGGTCACATTCGTATGATGGCGGCAGCGCAGCCATTTATCTCAGGGGCAATTTCAAAAACCGTAAACCTTCCATCATCAGCGACAGTTGAGGACATCATGAGTGTCTATATGGATAGCTGGAAGCTTGGACTCAAAGCAGTCGCCGTGTATCGTGATGGATCCAAGGGCGCGCAACCACTCAACACGGGCCGCACCAAAGGATCGAACGAAGATCAGGTAGCGACAGAACGCCTTACGCGCAGGCCACTGCCTGCCGATGTTGTCGCGGCTCGTCACAAGTTTTCTGTCATGGGTCACGAAGGATATTTACATTATGGAATGTATCCTGACGGTACGCTCGGCGAAGTATTTATCCGTATGGCAAAGGAAGGCAGCACCATCTCAGGTCTCCTCGATTCGATCGGCGTGTTGATGTCGGTATCACTCCAATATGGTGTGCCGGTAGAAACAATCGTACGCAAGTTTGTCCACGCGCGATTTGAGCCAGCCGGCTTTACTGAAAATCCCGATATACCTGTTGCCAAATCAATCCTTGATTATCTTGCAAAGTTTTTAGCACTTAAATTTTTGAGTTCTGACGATCAGCATGGCCTCGGCATTTACGCCGAATCGATGGCGCCCGCCACAGAGACCACCACCGACTCTCCACATACCGAAGTGACCGTACAAAATACCGAAATCGTACGCGTAGAAAAGATGACTGTTTCCTCCTACCTTGATGCTCCTGCATGCCGTTGTGGCGCGATTATGGTCAGAACGGGTTCTTGTTATACCTGCCGGTCATGCGGAGCGAATGTAGGTTCCTGTGGATGAGTGAAAGTATTTTTCAATTTTGAGATAAGGGCACAAAACCCCCACGCTTCGGCGAGGGGGTTTTGTGTTCTAGGGAAATAAAAAATCCCTACACGCATGATTGCGGTAGGGAATGAGGACTACGAGAGCACCATGCTCAAGAGCGCCATGCGGACAAAGAGCCCGTTGCGTGCTTGGCGAAAGTACGCGGCACGCGGGTCACTGTCTACCTCGGTGGCGATCTCATCGTTGCGCGGGAGCGGGTGGAGTATGATCGCATTCGGTCGCATAGCAGCGAGGGTTGCACTCGTGATGATGTAGCAGCCTCGCTGGACTCTCGCGAGCTCGTCTGCGTCAGTATAGCGCTCTTTTTGGATGCGTGTCTGGTAGATGATATCTACCAGCGGCACAATTGCTCCAAGGTCATCGGTGAGCTCGTACGCGATGCCGTGCTCGCCAAGATGGGCGAGGATGTCAGGAGCGATCTGCGCGCTTGGTGGTGCTACGAAATAGATCTTGGCGACCGCGTACTTTGAGAGGAGATACGCTAGTGATCGTACTGCGCGACCCTTCGCCAGATCTCCGACGAGTGCTGCGGTGACACCATCGATACCGCCAAGCTCTCGCCGGACGGTGTACAGATCGAGGAGTGCTTGTGTGGGATGTTGACCAGAGCCATCGCCTGCATTGATGACAGGCACTTTACTGACCTTTGCCGCGCGCTCAGCCCCACCCTCTTTATCGTGTCGGAGCACGATGACATCCGCATAGTTTTCAACGACACGGATGGTATCCTCCAAACTCTCACCTTTGAGGGCTGAGGAGAACTTGCGTGCGCTTTCCGTGCCAATAACCTTGCCGCCAAGGCGGATCATCGCCGCCTCAAATGAGAGGCGCGTGCGGGTTGAGGGCTCATAGAAGAGAGCTGCCATCGTTTTGTTCGGGAAGTGGTTGATGTTGCCGAGCGCTGAGACCCGTTCAAAGAGTTCTGCTTGCAAGAAGAGCTCCTCGAGAAGTTCGCGCGTGAACTGCTGGGATTTATAGACATGTTTTAGTATTGCCAAGGTGCACCTCCACTAGTTGTCTCGGGTTAGTAAAGCAGAGTTGCGATACTTTTGTAAACTGATACAAATGGGTTATATCGTATACCATCATCAGTGATGGTAGGAGTTCTATCAAGGCAACGCCTTGATATTTAAGCATTAAACAAACATTGGAGAAGCCCACCACGGTGGGTCTTTTTATTAATAAGTCATTATTGTACTATGAATATCATTATTAAAAATAACAAAATCGGCATCTTTCTACTTCTGCTAGTCGGCGGAGCTATTATATATTACGGCGGTAGCAGAGAGTCGGAACAGCAAAAATCGGAGTTGATTCCTGTGAGTTCGATCACACACGGTCATGGTCTTGCGCTGGATAGAGAAGACCGGTCAAAGTTATATATTGCTACTCATCACGGCTTACTCTTACTCAAAGACGAAAAAGAACTCTATCGAGTTGGCTCAAGTAAAGATGACTATATGGGTTTCTCCGTACATCCAACAGAATCTAATATCTTTTTATCTAGCGGTCATCCGGTAGGAGGCGGCAATATTGGTTTTCAAAGATCCGAGGACAAAGGGTTTACATGGAAGAAAATTTCCGATGGGGTAAATGGTCCGGTAGATTTTCATGCGATGGCGGTTAGTCCTGCAAATCCGAGTATCATGTATGGATGGTACCAAGGTACTCTTCAGCGAAGTGATGATGGAGGGATAGCGTGGAAAATTGTGAATAAAGATATTCTGGCAGTGCAACTTGCCGCTCATCCAAAAGATGAAAATATCATATACGCATCAACACCAAACGGACCCGGAGTGCTAGTCAGTAAAGATAAGGGCGTGACATGGAGCGATCTTTCAGATGATTTGCGGGGTGGACAGGTGGC
Source organism: Patescibacteria group bacterium (assembly GCA_038064855.1). NCBI lineage: Bacteria > Patescibacteria group bacterium. Next base: position 8,682 of record JBBTSE010000004.1, on the reverse strand, counting down.
TGTCATGGCGATTAATCCAAGAGAGCCTAATAAAATGCTTGCGTATGCTGAAAAGCAGGGAGGTCTTGCTGGTAGCAGTGATGGTGGGGAAACATGGTCAAATGTTCCAGAAGATTTTGAAGGCGAGACGGTATTGTATATTGTGTATAGCCCGCATGATCAAAATACTGTTTACAGCATTACACATAAGAACTCGATTTATAAAAGTGTAAATGGGGGAGAGGGCTGGGTTAAAATTCACTAGTATGGGGTTCATATCTACGATTTACTCGGCGGCTCATGCCACCCTTTCTTCGGGGAGGCTTGCCCTTGCATTTGCCATTCTTTGGGCGCTTCTTTTTGCAGGTATGTTTTCCATACCCGTCGTCGCTATCCCAGGAAATAATATTGGGTTCCAGGCGGAGCTCTTTAGATTCGGGGATTACGGCTTATTGGCGGTATTAGGTTTCTTTGGCGCTCTTACCCTAACTATTCAGATCAATATATTTCTTCAAAAATTTGAGACAGTTCGACAGACAATGGGTAGCGCGGCATTGAGTGGGGCAGGCTTGCTGTCAGGTGTCTTTTCTTCTCTCTTCGCATCTGCTACCTGTGGTATGTGTCTTGTGGCGCTCTTCGGTTTTCTGGGGTTTAGTGCAGTTCTTACGATCATCACCTATCGTTGGTATATTGTGGCAGCTTCTTTCTTGTTGTTATTTATTTCGCTTTACTTCGCTTCATCACGGTTAAATGAAGGATGTAAGGCATGTGCGGTAAAAAATTAATGAGGTATGTTTTATATCTTTACAGGTGACGGCAAAGGTAAGACTACGGCGGCGCTTGGTCAGGCATTGCGCGCGATAGGTGATGGCAAGCGTGTGTTGATGATCCAGTTTATCAAAGGGCCGTGGCCATCAGGTGAAGATGAGTCTTTCAAACGATTAGCACCAGAATTTGAATTACGAAAACGAGGCAAAGGATTTGTAGGTATTTTAAATGATAAGCTACCAAGAGAAGAACATGAGCAGGCGGCACGCGACGCGCTCGCAGAACTCGTGCGCGAGACCGAGTCAGGCGCGTGGCATATCGTGATCGCAGACGAGATCAATAACGCGCTCGATTTAAATTTAATTACAAATGATGACGCGATGAAATTGGTAGATATAGTGGTAGAGAAAAAAATAGATCTAATATTTACCGGTAGGGGAGCAAGACAAATATGTATCGATCGCGCGGATTTAGTATCAGAAGTACACGATGTAAAGCATCCATTTCACGATGGCAAAAAAGCGAGGAGGGGGATTGAATATTGAGCTTGATTTTTTCTGGAAATCTGCTATAATACCACATAGATACGCTGAGTAATCGCTTGTGTACGCAAGTGCATGAGAGGAAAGTCCGGGCACCATTTCAAAGATTTTTTCTTTGATAAAGTGGCAATGGCTAACGACCATCCATTCCGTCTCACTAGTAATGGTGAGCCGAGATACGAGATAGTGCCACAGAGACCAAACCGCCGATCGTCATCAGCTTGAGGTAATGCTCAAAATGTTGAAGGAGGTAAGGGTGAAAAGAGTGGTGTAAGAGACCACAGCGTGCGTGAGCAATCACGCACGGAGGAAAACACTTGCCCGGTGCAACTCCCGTACTATGCGAAAGCATTTTGTCGGAGGCTCGAGCTCGTCGGGTAACCACGAGCCCAGATAGATGATTACATAAAACAGAACCCGGCTTACGGGCGTATCTAAAAACAATCCCGCAGTTGCGGGGTTGTTTTTTTATTCTTCCTCAATGCTTATATGAAGTTTGCGAGATTTTCGTGGGTTGGTTTCGATGCTTTTTATAACACTATCAAGGTCGTCTTTTTTATATACACGATAATTGTTCATAGGATGGCGGTAGGCGATAAGTTTACCATTTTTGTCCCAGTTGCGAAGAGTAAGGGCGCTCACGCCTAAAAGTGAGGCAGCTTGTTTAATAGTGTAGTAGCGTTGATCCATACTTGAATAATCTTGATGAAGGTTTGAGATGGCTTGATCCTTCCCCCCATTTATATCCACAGCTTGCCTATCGCATTATCTTATGATTAGTATAGGTCATATGAACAGTAAATCAATGGATATCTACGAAGACGATATTGTATCGGGTGGTATTGACGCAGGTAATGACAGCGCAAGCGTGGAAGAGTCAGCTCTATCGAAGGCCGGAAGGTGGGTTTTTTATGCCTTCCTTCTTTTATTTCCTATTTGGTTTTTACCGAGCACAAGTAATCCTGTCGAGCTCAACAAGACATTTCTCGCAGGTATAACACTCTCAGTGTCGCTTATGCTTCTTATAGGAGGTATGTTGCAAGAGGGGGTTATCCGTTTTCCGCGCGCACGGTTTTTCTCAGCGGCGATCGTGTTTATAGCGGTATGGACGGCGGCTGCGTTGTTTTCCACAAGTCCTATCCAGTCTCTTTGGGGATTTGGTAGCGAGCCGCTTGGGTGGACACAAATAGTTGTTGCGGTTATCGCACTCTTTGTAGCACCCTTGGCACTTCGCGATATTCGTCAGGTACATCGCGCGCTCTCGCTTTTTGCTGTCGCGGTTGTGATCCAAGCATTCTTTTTTCTTGTTCAGAGCGTTAGTGGCGTCGATTTTTTCTCGTGGGAGTTTGCCCAACCTCGTTCGTTTAATTTGTTCGGCTCATGGAATGCGCTCGCAACATTTTTTGGTTTGAGCGTGGCGCTCTTTCTACCATTCGTAGGGCTTCGCTTTTGGGCATCGTATGCCGCGCTTGCATTCGCGGTTCTCGGGATGTTTTTCGCAAACTTCCCGACTGCTTGGATTGTCTTAGGTGTCGTAGCACTTTTATTTGTAGCTCTTTCTCTCTCTCACCGTGAGCAACGCTCGTCACTTTTTGGTGCCGCACTTATGCTCCTCATTTTCTCGGTACTCTTTGTTCTATTAACCAACACCCTTGCCACTGCGTTTAGTGGCGCTGATAACTTTGGTAAAACACAAGAGGTTATACCAGCGTTTGGTAATACGGTAGAGATAACCAAAAAGGGTCTTGCCGAATCACCCATACTTGGTACCGGACCAAACACCTTTGGTTTTCTGTGGGACCGTTTCAAGGATCCTGCGGTTAACACGACGATATTTTGGCAGACGCGATTTAATTCAGGTTTTAGTTCGTTTCTCCAACTCGTACTCGAAGGCGGTATCCTCGGCACGATTACCTTCTCGGTGTTACTTGGATTTTTCTTTGCCAATGGCATACGCGCGCTCGCACGCATGACGGGGCCTGAGAGCGTCTATGTACGCGCGACCTTTGCCGCGTCCCTCTACTTGGCAATTATGTGGTTTTTGCATCCACTCTCTGGCGCACTTGTACTTCTTACTTTTGTGTTTCTCGGGTTGTTTTACGCATCACTCAGAGACGCTGGAGTCATCGCGACGGGAACTGTTAACCTTTTTGAGACAAAAGAACGAGGATTTATTTTCTCGCTTATTCTTATCTTTGTATTGGTATCAAGTGTCGCTGGCGTGTACTTTCAAACGGTGCGGTATCTAGGTTCAGTCGCCTTTGCGCGCGGTGTTGATGTGTTTAACCGTGAGGGCGCGGCCAATACCGCGCTTGATTCTGTAAGAGCTGCGATTGAACTCGATCAGTATCAAGATCGGTACTACAGGACAGCGGCACAGCTTCAATATGTAAAGATGACGCGCGTTCTCAATCAACAGGGTGCTGAGCGCGAAAAACAGTTTGAAGAATTTCGTGTAGCGTACAATGAAGGTCGCGTGATGGCTGAGCTCGCGCGCGATTATGGCAAAAAAGATGCACTCAATTACCGGATGTTGGGGCAAATCTACGAGCTCGCTATTCCTGTCGAAGAAAGCATCTCGAAGTTGGCAATAGAAAATTACGAGACAGCTCTCAACTTGAGTCCCAACGATCCATCTATCTATGTAGATCTCGCGCGAACCTATCTTGCCATTTCGGATGTCACTATCTTGCGTGGCGGCGGGTCTACCTCGCGTAAAATCGCTGGCGAGTACCAAGACAAAGCAATAAAATATTTGAGTGACGCGACCAACCTTAAGCAGGATTACGCGCAAGCGCACTTTACCCTCTCGCGTCTGTATCTTGATCGAGGTCAGCTCGATGAGGCGATCAGTCGTGGAGAGGCGGCAGTAACACTTGCACCTAAAAATGTAGGCGCACTCTTTCAGCTCGGATTCCTGTACTATCAGAAAGAAAACTTTGTCGCGGCCGAACCGATATTTCGCGAAGTGATTAAGCTTGCTCCAAACTATTCAAACGCTCGTTATTTCTTGGGGCTTATCTATGATCGTAACGGTAACGCTGACGGTGCGCTCAAAGAATTTGAAGCTATTGCTGAGCTTAATCCTGGCAATGAGGAGGTGGTGCGTATCGTTGAAGCACTTCGCGCGGGCCGGAAGGCCGCAGATGTTTTAGGCGATCCGCCACCAGAAAAACGAAAGGGCACTCCACTTCCTGAGGAAAAACAGATACGATAGAGGAGTGACACCTTCTCGTTTCTTTAAAACCGAGTTAGCAGGAGTGCATCAAACAGCACTCCTGCTTGCTTTAACAAATATTGTAAACGGTGTTTTGGGGCTGTTGCGCGATCGTTTTTTGGCAGCCGAGTTTGGCGCTTCGCGTTCCCTCGATATCTACTACGCTGCATTTCGTATACCGGATATTCTTTTCTCACTTTCGCTTTTTTTTATCGCATCTACCGCGTTTATCCCGCTTTTTATCGCGCGCGAGGAAGAGTCTCCAAAAAAGGCACAGGCATTTTTCGATTCTTTAGTGACTATTTTTCTGGTAGCCATGTTGGTGGCTATCGGTATTGCCTACCTGTGTATGCAATGGATTATTCCTTGGATGGTGCCAGGATTCTCCGCGGGTGAAGTGGCGACCACCGTCATGCTTTCTCGTATCATGCTATTCTCTCCATTGTTTCTCGGTCTCTCAAGTTTGATATCGGGTGTTATTCAGTCATCAAAACGATTTTTTGCGTACGCAGTAGCTCCCATATTTTATAACGCAGGCATCATTATGGGTGTTGTAGTATTTTTGCCCGAATGGGGGATTGCGGGGCTTGCCTATGGCGTGGTGCTTGGAGCGGCGCTCCATATGGTAGTGCAAATCCCCGCGCTTCTTTTGATACACGCGTTTCCCCGCCCTCGCATTAGTCTTGAGGCGCGCCCGTTCGATATTGTCTCCTACTCGTTTCCGCGTGCATGTGCGCTCTCACTTAATCAAGTATCCCAGCTTGTGCTAACGGCCATCGCGTCTACTCTCGGTGCAGGAGCTATCGCTATTTTCAATCTCTCGCATAATCTTTTTGCTTTACCGCTTACGATCATTGGGCTTTCGTATAGTATTGCGGCATTTCCGACCATGGCAGAGCTCGTACTTAAAGATGAAAAAGATCTTTTCTTTCGGCAGTTTACCAACGCATTGCGGCATATTTTATTTTGGACAGTACCTGCCACTATGCTTTTTATTGTATTTCGCGCGCACATTGTACGGTTGGTGTTGGGTACGGGAGCGTTCGCATGGCTCGATACGCATCTGACGATTGCCAGTTTGTTTTTGTTTTCATTTGCTATTGTCACACAGAGTGTCGTGACGCTTGCGGTGCGTGCGTACTACGCGCTCGGGCGTATTCGTGAGCCACTCAAATATAATGTCGCCTCCTTTGTCGTGACGGTTGCAGCGGCACTCAGTGGCGTGTTTGTGATGGAAGAAAGTATGGTCGCAAAACAATTTTTTGCATGGATCTTGCATATTCGGATAGAAGATGTGGCGACTGCCGATATCGAGTTTTTAGCACTTCCCTTGGCATATACACTCGGATCATTGGTAAACGCGGTGCTCCTGATGCGTAGTATCTTTCGGCTCGATGGCAAAACGACGCGTCGCGTGCTCGGTGTAGCGGTAAAGCGCATTACAGGTCTCGGTATCGCGATGGCGCTCGCGGGCTATGTAACGCTTTCATTTTTTGCCGACACCTTCCCACTTGAGACGACGCTTGCAGTTTTTGCGCACGCCTTTTTGGCGGGCGTAGTATCAATCACAGTCGGTATCATGCTCGCAGAGCGTATGGAGATGCCCGAATACCAAGAGATCAAAGCGGCGCTCGTCACACGCTTCTCGCGTCGTGAGGTCTTGCAACCCGAGACAGAGCACCTATAATGCGGGGTACCTATGGACCTCGGTCATATACGCAATTTTTCGATTATCGCTCATATTGATCACGGCAAGTCGACCCTTGCCGATCGTTTTTTGGAATACACGGGTACGGTAGAAAAACGCAAGATGAAAGAACAAGTGCTCGATTCGATGGATCTTGAGCGCGAGCGCGGGATTACTATTAAAATGCAACCGGTACGGATGGAGACAGGCGGGTACATCGTCAATCTCATCGATACTCCCGGCCATGTCGATTTCTCGTATGAAGTATCGCGCGCGCTTTTGTGTTGTGAGGGTGCGCTGTTGTTGGTGGATGCCACCCAAGGTATCGAGGCGCAAACGCTCTCGCATTTTTTTGTAGCAAAAAAACTCGGCCTCACTTTTGTACCGGTGGTCAATAAGATTGATTTGCCGCATGCAAATCCTGATGCGGTGATCGCGGAACTATGCGAACTTGGTGGATTCGCGCCCGAAGAAGTTTTTAAAGTGTCTGCCAAAGATGGTGTTGGTGTGCCCGAGCTCATCGCGGGTATTATCAAGCGCGTACCGCCACCAGAGAGCAAAAAAACATATCTTCGTGCGCTAGTGTTCGATTCTTTTTTTGAAAGTCACAAAGGTATTATCGCGTCAGTTCGTGTGATGGACGGTGAGCTCAAGACGGGCGATTCTCTGTATCTCTTTGCGCGTGGCAAACAATTTGTAGCAAAAGAGGTGGGATATTTTACGCCCACCATGAAAGCAAAAGATAAGTTGGCGGCGGGTGAGGTAGGGTATGTGGTGACCGGTATCAAAGAGCCGGGCGAGGTGCGCGTGGGTGATACGATTATCGAACAGAGACAAAAAGTGCACGGCGCAGAGCCCTTACCCGGGTATTTGGAACCGCGCCCGGTAGTCTGGGCAAGTTTTTTCCCAACCGATCAAGGAGATTTTTTTACACTCGGTGACGCACTCTCAAAGCTTAAGCTCAATGACTCATCGTTGGCGTTCGAAGAGCGGGCAAGCATGGTGCTCGGCCGCGGGTATGAGTGTGGATTTTTGGGGACCCTGCACCTTGAGGTGACTGCTGAGCGATTGCGCCGTGAGTTTGATCTTGATTTTGTGGTCACCCATCCATCAGTGACCTATCGCATCTGGCGCAAAGGCATGCAGGAGCAGATTGCCAATGCCGCACTTTTTCCAAAACATCACGAGTGCGAAAAAGTAGAAGAACTTTGGATGAAACTTGAGATCATTACGCCACCCCAATATTTGCAGGATGTCGTTCGCACAACCGAATCATTTGAAGGTGCCATAGGTGATATGAAGGTGGGTTCTACCGGACGCCTGACGCTCGATGCGCGTTTGCCGTTGCGCCAGATGATCAATGGGTTTTTTGATTCACTCAAATCTTCTACCAAGGGATACGCATCATTTCATTACGAAGAAGATGGCTGGCGGCCGGCGGACTTGGTGCGTATTGATATCATAGTTTCCGGTGATAGGGTAGAGGCACTCTCGCGCGTGGTGCGTACGGATGCAGGTGAGCGTGAGGCGCGGCGCATTGTCGATAAGGTAAAGGCAGCCCTCCCGCAAGAACTTTTTGTGGTCAAAGTGCAAGGTGAGATTGAGGGGCGTACTGTGGCGTCAGCATCCATTAGTGCGATGCGCAAAGATGTCACCGGATATCTGTACGGTGGCGATCGGTCGCGTAAAATGAAGCTTTGGAAAAAACAAAAAGAAGGCAAAAAGCGCCTTCAGGCGGAGGGGCGCGTATCGATTGAACCCGAGGTCTATCTCAAACTGCTCAAAATGTAGCGAACCTAGAGGAACACGCTGGGTGGTATGAGAAAGAGGATCATGCTCAGTGCCACAAAGACGGCTACCGCAGTCCAAACAGCTCTTACCATTTTTTGTTTTCGCTTTCTTTGCATTACACGATAGTATACAAGGGTATGCGCCGTATGCAAGGAAAAAGAAAACAGGTCGTGTGGTTTTGGCGAATCGGTCTTGTCTTGGCGTTCATTTTTGCCGTCACCGCAGTAACACGCACAGCATTTGTTTTCTTTCAGGCGCGCACAGCATTTCGCGAGACAGGCGCGGTTGATGACGCGATCGGTAAGCGCGAACAAGAAATCCGCGAGCTCGAGACGCGCATTACCAAACTCAAGTCAGGTGAAGGTTTGGAGATGGAGGCGCGAGGTCGGCTTAATCTACAAAAACCCGATGAAGCAGTAGTGATTATTGTTGAAGACGAAAAGAAAAAAGAAGTAACATCTGACAACGCTGACCGCCCATGGTGGAAAAATGTACTTGGCTGGGTCGGTATTGCCCTCTGAGATAGTTTTTGACAGACTAGTGAAGTAAAGAAAAAGGCCTCGACGCGGACATAGTTTAGTGGCAAAATGATTGCTTCCCAAGCAATAGATGGGAGTTCGATTCTCCCTGTCCGCACCACGCCACCTTAGCTCAGCTGGTAGAGCAGCACTTTCGTAAAGTGAAGGTCCCCGGTTCGA
>JBBTSE010000003.1 GCA_038064855.1 Patescibacteria group bacterium | reverse complement strand
GAGCAGACGCCTGAAGAGCGTCGTGTCGGGTGTTCGATTCACCCCCGCGGCACATATAACAAAAAATCCCCGTACGGGGATTTTTTGTTTAGTAATCTTATTCGTTCTTTACCTTGAGCCGTTCGCTTCGATTCTTATCCATTTTCGGTAGCTTTATCGTGAGAAGTCCATTTTTGAGTGACGCTTCGGCACCGTCTACATCAACCTCACAGGGCAGCAGTATCGAGCGCGAGAAGCTCCCCCAATAGAGTTCTTGGTAGTAGTAGTCATCGTGCGCGATTTCGCGTGCTTGCTCGCGTTTACCGCGTATGGTGACCATCTCACGGGTAATCTGTACATCCAAATCATCGGGGCGGACGCCCGCAACCGTTGATTGGATCACAATCCCATCATCTTTTTGGTAGACATCGACGGTGAGCTGACCTTCTTCCTCGGGTGTCATCCAATCTTCTTCTTTTTTGATAGGTGCCGACTTCGCGCGAGGCTTGGTATGGGTAACGGCCAAATGAGCGCGGGGCGGCTGGGGCTCCATCTCGACTTCTTCCTCGTCAAAATATTCTTCTTGTTGTTGAGGCGCCGAGACAGAACCTGTCAGGCGTTCAAAAAATGATCTTCTATCTTTTGGCATAATATTTTTTAATTGTATGCTTAATCCGCTCAAACGAAAAGAGGATAAAAATACCAGAGACTATGAGCAGGAGTAGGGCAGGTTCGATCCTATGCCCTTCTGACCTTAGTATAAAAATATTAAAGAGAGAGTGCAACACGGTTGCCGCCAAAAACCCTAAAAGCGCGTCAAACTCCTCGCGCAACCAGCCCGAAAGAAACGCTTTTGCTATAAAATAGCCAAAAATACCCGATGAAAGGGTGTGTAAGAGGGTGGGGCCCAAAAATCGTAGGTTGGCAGTGGTAAAACCGTGCAAAAGTGCTGTCTGAAACGGATTCCAAAGATAAAAAGCGTTTTCCACAGCCGCAAAACCCAGTGCCGCGGTGATCAGGTAAATCATGGCATCTGCCGGTTCATCGTATTCACGGCGCCAAAAGATAAGCACAAGGACCGCGAAATATTTTACAAACTCTTCGATGGCGGCAAAGCCGACCAAAAGTAAGAGACTTATGTTGCCGGAAAGCTCCTGCGGCACGCCTTTGGTGCAATCGGTATCGGGATACTTAATATACTCGAGTATTCCTGAAAGCCATGAGCATTGCATGACGAGGGCTATAGGGATCGCGAGCATACCACCCACAAACGCGAGGATGATGAGCCGGCGCGGTTCAGGCGACTCATCTTCTTTGAGCCAAAACCAAAGCCAGACAAATGCCGCGAGAAATCCCGCCGCAAAGGCCCACGCGAGCGGTTCGAGGTTTAAACTCTCGGTCATTTTTTTATTATAACCTTTCTGCGATCAAAAGGCGTTTTTCCGTGTGTGGAAGAAGTCCCCAGATATATTCAGTAGCAAACGGTATAAAGGGGTGGAGATTTTTAAGAGAAGTCGCGAGTATATAAAAGAGCATATCGCGCGTCTCGCGTGATGGGTTCTTCTTTGTTTCTTCGATATAGACGGCGCAAAAATCATTCCAGAAAAAGTCATAGGCCGCGTGCAACCCTTGGCCAAATTCGTAAGACGCAATCGAATCAGCGACCGCTTTTTCCATAGCATCGCATGCTTCCAAAACTTTTTTCGACGCGTCATCTTTCGGTTTCGGTCGCTTTATGTCTCGCGGATCGGTGCCGATCTGTACCATGATAAAGCGTGATGAGTTCCAGAGTTTGTTTAAAAACTTTTTGCCCGCGCGCAGAGGATCTTCCGTCCAATGAATGTCTTGGGTACCCATTGCCTGCCAGACAATACCGAAACGCATCGCATCAATACCATAGGTGCTGGTGAGTTTCATAGGATCGACAACATTGCCTTTTGATTTTGACATCTTGCGGCCGCTTTTATCGAGAATAGTCGGATGGGTGTAGATAGTTTTAAACGGCACATCGCCCATAAACTCGAGGCCAGAAAATAGCATACGAAAAATCCAAAGATAAAAAATCTCACGCGCGCTCGAGATAAGTGCGGTAGGGTAGTAGTCTTTTAGATCATCAGTCTCGTCAGGCCAGTGCAAGGTGACAAAGGGCCAGAGTGCTGATGAAAACCAAGTGTCGAGCACATCATCAGTCTGACGCCACGGTTTTTTACATCGGCGGCAAAGATCCGCGGGAGCCACAAGCCCCACGCGCCATTCTTCATTTTCTTTGCACTCACAGCGGTACGCGGGGATGCGGTGACCCCACCAGAGCTGGCGCGAGATATTCCAATCACGCAAGTTCTTTGCCCACTCAAGCATCATGTCTTTTCGGTTGGGTGGTACAAATGTTACTTTGTTTTTCTCGATCGCCCTGCGCGCCTTCTCGGCGAGCTTATCCATTTTTACAAACCATTGGTCAGAGAGGAGCGGTTCGATGACTGTCTCACAGCGATCACAAACACCGATCGAATGATCAAGGTCTTCTGTTTTTACGAGCAACCCAAGTTCTTCCAAATCTTTTACTATTGCCTCGCGGGCTTCGGCTACCTTCATGCCGGCGAACCGCGCCCCCGCGGCCTCGGTCATGCGACCATCGGTACCGATAATCTCAAGTGTTTTTATCTCAGGATGGCGAGAAGCGATTTCAAAGTCAGCGATATCGTGCGCAGGCGTGACTTTGATGATGCCCGAGCCAAAAGCCATATCAGCGGCATCATCGGCGACGACCGGCAATTCGTATTCTTTTTTGCGTGGTGATTTGCCAACTTTGGTGTCAGGATCAACCGACTCAATAGTGATGGTTTTACCGACATGTTCCGCGTACCGTTCGTCTTTAGAATTTACCGCCAGCGCGGTGTCGCCGAGCTTGGTCTCGGGGCGCGTGGTCGCGATAACGATTGGGCCATACTGGATAAAATAAAGTTTACCCCTTTCTTCTTTGTAGGTGATCTCAAGATCCGAGATAGTGCTCTGGCACCTCGAGCACCAATTGACCACGCGTTTGCCGCGATAGATATAACCCTTTTCGTGATAATGGAGAAAAACTTTTTCGACGGCATGTTGATATCCTTCATCCATCGTAAAGCGCGCGCGTGACCAATCGGCAGAAATGCCCAAGTGCTTGAGCTCTTGATCGATATTTGAGCCGATCTCTCGCATATATTCCCATACGCGTTCGACAAATTTTTCACGACCGAGGGCGTGGCGCGTAACTCCTTCTTTTTTCAGTTCCCTTTCAACGGCGTATTGGCCGGCGATGCCTGCATGATCTTTGCCGGGCAAAAAGAGGGGACGAAAACCCTCCGCGCGTTTTCGGCGAATGATGATATCAGAGATAATGTTTTCGAGTGCGTGACCGACATGGATCTGCCCCGTGATATTGGGGGGCGCCATCATGATGGAAAATGGTTTGCGCGAAGGTGCGTCAGGAAGCGTGTCGGGATTAAAAACCCCCGAGGATTCCCAGAGGCGAAAGATGTCGTCTTCGTGCGCTGACGCTTCGTAACTTTTTGGGAGGTCTTCAAGCTTCATTTATAAGGGGAGCGTAGCATGCGCTTCGAGCTTTTTCCAGTTGGCGAAATCGTCGCGAACCGCATGAAAATAAGCCGATGCCGCTATCATCGCGGCGTTATCTCCCGTCATGGAGAGTGGTGCCAAATAGAGCGTGCGGTTTTGTTTTTCTTTTTTTACTGCGTCGCGCATGCGCGCACGCAATCGCGCGTTTGCCGCAACCCCACCGCCTATGATGATTGAGGGGGCTTTGTGTTCAGCTGCCGCGCGCATTGTTTTTGTCATCAGTACATCGATGACCGCGTCTTCAAACGACGCGGCGATATCATTTTTACTAAAAGGAGTTTTTTGTTCTTTCAAATCACGCAGTTGGTAGAGCACGGCAGTTTTGAGACCCGAGAAACTAAAATTATAATTTTTTTGTTGTAGCATGGGGCGGGGAAATGAAAAGCCGTAGCGGTTGCCCGTGCGTGCAAGACGGCTCACTTCAGGTCCGCCGGGATACGGTAGCTCGAGCATGCGCGCTACTTTGTCAAACGCTTCACCTGCAGCATCGTCTACCGTCTCACCCAACACTTTGTAATCTCCCCATTTTTTTACAAGTACGATTTCGGTATGCCCTCCTGATACCAAAAGAGCGATTGCCGGGAAAGCTATACCCGCTACACGAGCGTTTAAGAGTGGCGTTACCAAATGACCCTCCATATGATTGGCGGCGACTACGGGCAAGTTCCACTCTTCAGCGAGTTTTTGTGTAAAAGTGATACCCGTCCAAAGTGCTGGCTCAAGGCCGGGGCCCGTGGTGACGGCTATGGCATTAATCTCTTTGTGAGGCTCACCGATACCAGCTTTGCGTAGCGCCTGTTCGAGAATGATGGGTAGATTTCGGATATGCTCGCGTTTGGCGAGGTTTGGCACCACACCACCGTAGGGCGCGTGTATTTTTATTTGAGAGGAGATGACATTTGCACGCACGCGAAACTTGGGTGCACCAAGTCCGCCAGACGCGTCAACAACGGCGATCGCTGTTTCATCGCACGAAGTCTCAATGCCAAGTATGGTGATTTTTTTATTTCTGCTCATGTGTGCGCCCTGGAAGGATCGAACTTCCGGCCTTCACAATGTCAATGTGACGCTCTACCACTGAGCTAAGGGCGCGAAAACAACGCGCTTATTCTAGAGCATTTAGTTAAGACTTTCCAGCTCCGCGCGTGAGACGCGAATGCGTCTCATTGACTGAACTTCATCCACAGACTTTCCAGGTTCTTCAGTTTTTGTCAGTAGATACTCATCTTTTTCTTTATTATAATCCAGTATCATGTAGGTCTCTTCAATGGTGCCGGCACCTTCTGTACGCGTGGCACGCACGCTCATACCGAGTTTGAGTCGAAGTTCTTGCTCCGATGTTTCTTGTTGTTGTGGAAATTGTTCCATATATCTATATATACCACATTATCTTTTGTGGCCCCAACGGGAATCGAACCCGTATTTACGCCTTGAAAGAGCGCTGTCCTAACC
>JBBTSE010000002.1 GCA_038064855.1 Patescibacteria group bacterium | reverse complement strand
ATTACACGCTTGCGGTTTCCCAATATGCACAAGCGGCACTTCGAGATGTTATCGGAAGTATTGAGCTTGACTCACTCTTGTCAGAAAGAGAAAAAAATGCTGAAGAAATTCAAAAGATTGTTGCTCAGGCAACAGGGTCTTGGGGTATTTTAGTTACTGATATTAAAATCCAAGATATAGAACTTCCGGCGGACATGAAGCGTATAATGGCGAAGCAAGCGGAGGCAGAACGTGAACGCCGAGCAGTTATCATCAAGGCAGAAGGAGAATTCGCAGCGTCAGAACGGCTTGCTCAAGCGGCTGGTGTTTTAAGCAGTACGCCCGGTGGTATTTCAATGCGAACTCTACAAACAATAGAGAAAATAAATCCCGATCCATCTAAAACAGTTATCTTTGCTTTGCCAATAGAATTTTTTGAAGGAATAAAAAGTCTTTCGAAATATTTGGACAAGAAATAAAAGCAGTTGTTATTTGATTTCTTTCAAAAATCCTTCGATGAGGGCGACAGTGTCGTCCGTCTTTTGAAGTACTGATTTCCAAATCACAACAATATCTGCGTCATTAAAAAATGACCGTTGGACCTCGCGGAGCGTATCACCTCCCGCGATTGAGATCATAATATTGTAGTTGCCCTTTATACGACGGATTTCGTGTAAAGGAATTTGTTTTTCCCGATTAAACTTTTCCTCGTCTACACCTCGGTGGATAATAACGACGGGAGGAACTTTTTTTAACGCACGCAAAACTGACAAAGGAAATTCGACATTCATCATGTCAATCATCGCGTCCAGTCCGTGCTCCTCGCATTTTTCCACAAATGAATTGAGAGTTTCTATTGGTGCACTTCCTAAAGCAATAGCCGCGCTCGCTCCGCCTCGTGCGGCTATTTCAACTTCTGTCTCGCCTCTATCCATTGTTTTCAAATCGGCAACTATGTAAGGGAAAATTTCATCTTTTTGTATGGTTTGAGGAGTCGATTTTTGAACGGTTGCTGTTCCAATAAATGCTGATTGAAACAATGTCGAGAGTACGGAATTCGCCGATACATTAGCCATAGTCACAGGTACTAAAATTTGCCCTGACAAGTGCGCTTCATACCAATTACGAATTTTGCGAATCCCGTACTCACCATATCTTTTGATAAGCGGTGTTCCCGCTTCAACAATAATTCTGTCGCTTTTTGGTAAACTGTTGATTATCTCGTGGGCGTCTTCAAGCGTGCCATTCAACGCCACCTGTAAGTAGCGTTTTTTCGGACTCAGTCTATTTGCTGATTTGCGCACCATAAGTAATCTCATTATATTAGATTTTGATGAATTTTACCAATTGATCCGGCGCAAATCAGCAAACGCAAGAAGTTCGCGCGGAAAAATGTAAAAACAAAAGTCAGCCGAGGTTTTGCCAAATCCTTCCCCCAGAAAATAGTTTTCGCAAAACCGAGTCCGCATTTGAATTCTGTGACGAAATTCATTACCTCACTTTGTTTTGGAAATAGGTGCGAGTTTGGTACAATACAGACACAGTATAATAAAAGAATGCATTTTCTCTTTCCTCTTGTAGGCAGTATCTCGCAAGGCACTTCGTTTGTGATTGATAAGACAATTCTTTCGATGCGCCGTGTAAGTTTCCGCACGCATATTGGGATCGGGTTTCCTATATTCTGGCTGATGATGCTGGGCGCTTTTTTTATCTTTCGCCCACCACTTTTCCCATCAACTGATATCTATTACTTGGGACTCATGGCGATCGGTATCGTACTTTCGCTCGTCACCAATATTTTTTACTACCGTGCGCTTGATGCTGACGAACTCTCTGATCTTGAAATTGTCGATCTCTTTCGCAGTATACCCATCATCGTCGTGAGTAGCATTCTTTTTGCTGACGAGCGCAATCCTATTCTTTTTGCAGCAGGACTTGCCGCGTCTCTCGCTATTATCTGGTCACACTGGCAACGCGGGCATTTCTCCATGCAAAAGCGTACGGTGCCATTTCTTTTGTGGGGCATTATGGCAGCGCCCGTATCAGCTGCAATTGCAAAAGTGCTCCTCGCCGTTTGGCATCCGGTAGCGCTTTTTCTTATACAAGACAGTGTGGTGACCTTTTGCGCTCTGTATCTTTACGGCCGTGAATTTAAAAAAATTACCCCAAAATTGTTGGGGCTCCTGGTACTCTCAAGCGCATTGAGTGTCGGTGGATGGATATTATTTGGCCTGAGCTACCAACAGCTTGGCGTTGTACACACTACACTTCTTTTCTCAATCCAACCGCTTATCGTATACTTCGCCTCACTCATCATCTTAAAAGAGCGCCACCACCCGAAAAAAACAGTGGCGTTCCTGGTAGTACTCGCGGCAATCCTAGTCGCGGAGTTTTATCGCTAACGCTTGCGCTTTTCTGTAGCTGGATTTAGGGTAGAAAGAGAGAACCTCCTTTTGAGGGAAAGGGAAAGCCATGAGTGATGTACAGGCTGGTAGTCGGTGCAAGCTGACCCGAGCGATCACACACGGCGATAGAGTTCACCTGCGTGGGACCGAGGTGACGGTACGACGTATTCAAGACAACGAAGGTCGCGCCCTCGTCATGGCCACACTCGACTCTAGCGAACGGCTTGCGCTGTTCATGACTGACCTCGAACGGATCGACTCGCAGGAGGCATAAGCCTCCTCTTTTTTTTATTCTGTGAGCGTGAGAAGATTTTGAAATACGAGCGCCACCGTCAGAGGCCCTACCCCGCCTACGGGCGGTGTTAGGTGTGATGCTTTTTTTGATACCGATTCTTGATCGACATCGCCCACCAGCAGGCCGCCATCTTCTGATGTACCCACATCGATAACCGCCACAGTATCTTTCACTATGTCACCCGTAATCACGCGCGGACTACCGAGACCTGAGACAACGATATCAGCATCACCGAGCATCTCATGATTTACCTGATCGGCTCCGTGAAGCACCGTGACGACAGCCCCCGCCCGCATCGCCCACATAGCTACTGGCTGACCTACGAGGCGACCTCTGCCCACTACAGTTATTTTTTTACCCAACACTTCAACCCCATAGTGCTCGAGTAATAATTTTACCGCCCCTGCTACCGGCGGCATGATGCGTGACTTGCCAACGGACACATTGCCAACCGCGCGTGCCGAGAGCACATCGACATCTTTTTCGGGGATAATGGCATTGAGAATCGCCTGCGTATCTATGTGCTTTGGGAGTGGCAACTGTACAATAACGCCGCTATTGCGTGACTCGTGCACGATATCACGCATGCGCTCTCGTAAATTGTTGGTAGAAATATCTGCCGGCAATTCATATCTCTGTGTTTCGATACCAACACTTTTGGCAAATGCTTCTTTGAACTCGACAAATTTTTTTGATGGCGCCGACTCGCCTACTATCACAATAGCGAGGCGGGGTTTCGGTGACATACCCGATACGCGCGCCACAATATCGCTCTTTATTTTTTCGACTATAGGTTTTGCCTCTAAAAAAATCATTTCTGTTGGGGGAATTGCTTGGCAAGGCGCGCAACATCTTTTTGGATAGCGTGCGCAAGCGCACCTTTGAGCGCTTCATCAATGAGACCTGCGATCATGCGCATCTGGGGTTCACGCATGCCACGCGTGGTGACGGTAGGCGTACCAAGCCGAATCCCTGATGGATCGCGAGGTGAACGAGTATCAAATGGGATCGTATTTTTATTTACGATAATACCAGCGCGTTCGAGTATGTCACTCGCCTTCCCTCCTGAAATACCGTGACTCTGTGTATCAACAAGAATCAAATGCGTATCAGTACCGCCTGATATAACACGCCAACCTCGCGCTGCGAGCTCATCTGAAAGGGCTTTAGCATTCTTGATAATCTGTGTCGCGTATTTTTTAAACGCGGGGGTTGATGCCTCTTGCAGTGCTACGGCTGTAGCTGCAATCTGATTTGCATGCGGGCCACCTTGTAAGCCGGGAAATACCGCTTTATCAATCTTTTCTGAAAATTCTTTTTTGGAGAAAATGATTGCCGAACGCGGACCGCGAAGTGTCTTGTGTGTGGTAGTCATCACAATATCCGCATAGAAAAACGGCGATGGATATACCTTACCAGCAACGAGCCCTGCAAAATGCGACATATCGACGAGCAAGAGCGCGCCCGTGCTATCTGCGATCTCGCGAAACTTTTTGAAATCTATCGCGCGTGGATACGCGGTAAACCCAGCGACAATCATTACTGGTTTCTCTTGTTGGGCAATACGGCGGATTTCATCATAATCAAGCGTTTCGGTTTTTTTATCAACGCCGTAGGCAACCTGTTGCCACACCTTGCCCGTCATACTGACCTTGTGTCCATGTGAGAGGTGCCCGCCCATATTGAGCTCAAGCCCCATGATCTTGGCACCAAGCGGCGCCAACGCAAAATATACTGCAAGATTTGCGGGAGACCCCGAATAAGGTTGAACATTTACACTCCATGTTTTATTTGAGATACCAAAAAGTTTGAGCGCGCGCGCTTTCGTCAAATCTTCGAGCGCATCGATATATGTGTTGCCACCATAGTAGCGAGCTTTAGAATACCCTTCCGCGTACTTATTGACGAATATACTACCGAGAGCTGCGCGCACATCAGCTGAAGTATCGTTTTCAGACGCGATCAAATTGATAACGCCTCCTTGGCGCCCTGACTCGTTTTTAATAAGTTTTTCTATTTGCTTGTCTTTCATTGAAATGTTGTCTTAAAAATCTCTTGGAGACGCTCGCGCGATATAGGCCCCGTGCGTAAAATCTTTGGCGGCGTGATGGTAAAATCAACGACAGTTGACGCTATACTATCAGGCAAATCTCCCCCGTCAACCATCAGCATACCTGTATCGGCGCTATCTTCAAAATCACGAGCAACCGCGGCACTATGTGTTTGCGCAGGTTGGCCCGACTTGTTTGCTGATGTCACCGACATCGGCTTGCCATAGGCATCAATGACTGCGCGGACAAACGCATGGTTGGGTACGCGCACGCCCTCGGTACCACCACCTGTTATCTTTTGAAACACGGCGGTGAACGGTCCGGGCCAGAGCTCCATAAGACCTGATTTTATTTTTGGCACGATCACAACATACTCTGCCGCCATCGCAAGTGATGCGACTAAAAGGGCAATGGGTTTTTGCTCGTCGCGGCCTTTGAGTATGATGATTTGCTCGAGCGCTGAGGGTTTATCATACGCACAACCGATACCGTATACCGTGTCAGTCGGCATGATCACCACGCCTCCCTCGCGAAGTACCGCGACAGTTTTCTCTACAGCATCTGTATCGTCGATAAATGCTTTTTTCATCGCTTGCGCCACCAATACCGCTTCTCGATATAAATAATCCTCCACCATATAACACCGAGCATGTAGCCACCCGCAATACCGACGACCACAAGCATTGTGGAGAGAGCGTGGTGAATCTGCCAAAGTTGATCCCAAGAAAAACCAAAATTCCACCGCGCGAAATTATTGAGCAAAAGGTTGATATACCACATCTCGATGAGCGCGTGCGTAATAAGTTGCAATAAAAACCCAAGCACTGAAGCTGAGAGCAAGTAAACCATACGCTTAATCTGCATAGGTCTATTGTACCAAATTAATCAACTTCTTTGGTACAAAGATTATTCTCTTGGGTTCTTTATCCGCGAGTGCTCTTTGTATCTTTTCGCGTGAGAGGGCAAGTGCATGGGCCTCCGCCTCGGTGATATCCGCCGCTACACTGACCGTATCGCGCACCTTACCATTTATCTGAATAACAAGCTGAAAGGTGTCGTCAACAATTTTTGCCGGATCGTATTGTGGCCATGGACCCTTGTGAATAGTTTCCTTGGATCCGCGTAACGCAAAAATCTCTTCGGTGATAAATGGTGCAAACGGTGCGAGCATCAACAAGAAAACTGAATCGGCAAACGCATCAGGTTCGCTCTCCATTTGTGTCAATAAAACCATGAGCGCTGAGATGGCAGTATTGTTTTGCAACTCCCCCATATCTTCGGTAACTTTTTTTATCGTCTTATGCGCCAAACGCCCGGTCACCTCGCTCGATGCACTCGGATCGCGTTTTCCATTGATGTAGTAATCCCATGCACGAATCAAAAAGCGCATCATACCTTTGATGCCAGTATCACGAAAATCTCCCCCCTCCTCGAGCGGCGACATAAACGCCAGATACATACGAAGTGCGTCTGCGCCGTATACAGAAAAATATTCATCGGGGTTCACCACATTGCCGCGTGATTTTGACATCTTGGCACCATCCTTGGTAATCAGTCCGTGCGCGCGAAAACGCGGCATCGGCTCGCCACCTTTGTCCTTAGCAAAATCAACAAGTTTCAAATCATGAAGTGCCATCGAGACAAACCGCACATACAAAAGATGTAATACAGAATGCTCTGCCCCACCTATATATGAAGTGACCGGCAACCAGCGACGTGCGCGCTCGGGTGAGCACGGCTCTTTGTCGTTTTTTGGATCGAGATAACGCAGGTAATACCAGCTCGAATCCAAAAACGTATCGCACACATCCGTCTCGCGGCGTGCGGGTCCATCGCACCCAGGACACTGTGTCTCGTAAAACTCGGGGAAGTTCGCGAGCGGTGATTTGTCGGTACCAGTCGGGCGAAACTCTTTGACATCAGGCAAAAGTACCGGCAAATTTTCATCCTTCTCGGGCATCCATTTGGCACACACATCGCACCAAATCATCGGAATCGGCGCGCCCCAATACCGCTGGCGCGATACAAGCCAATCACGCAAACGAAAATTTGTCTTACGGTTACCGCCTGCACTCTGGACACCATCTTCAAAAGTTACAAGTGGCGCATTACTAATAGGAAGCTTAAATTTCCCTGCAAACTCACGATCACGCTCGTCATGCGCCGGCACCGCCATAATCGCGCCCGTACCGTATCCTGCGAGTACATAATCGGAAACCCACACGGGAACTTCTTTTTTGGTTGCTGGATTTATCGCATTGATGCCCGAGAAAATACCAGTCTTTTCTTTTTCTCCAGCGCGATTACCGGTAAGGGCACGCCGTGCGAGTGCGTCTTTGATATAGGCACGCACATCGTCAGATGCTTGCCAGCCGACATCAAGCCAGCTTTGTGCAAGCTCGGGTGAAACTACGCAAAAAGTCGCACCAAAAATTGTATCGGGCCGCGTGGTAAATATCTTGAGTTTATGTTTACCATCTGTCTGCTCGGGAATATCCGCGAGCGCAAAATCAATCTCAGCGCCCTTAGACTTACCGATCCAGTTGCGTTGCGCGATTTTTATTTTTTCTGTCCAGTCTATGCTTTCGAGGCCTGCGAGCAATCTATCTGCGTAATCAGTGATCTTAAAAAACCATTGCTCAAGATCTTTTTTGATAACTTTTGTCTGGCATCGTTCACACTCTCCCGCGATAACCTGTTCGTTTGCAAGTACGGTCGCGCACTTGGGACACCAATTGACCTCGGCTTTTTTGCGGTACGCAAGCCCCGCCTTAAAAAGCTGAATAAAAAGCCATTGTGTCCAACGATAATACTCAGGACCATAGGTCTCGAGCTTTTCTTCCCACGCAAAGCTATTACCAATAACATTGAGTTGACGGTAAAAATTCTCTTCAGTGACCTTGGAATGTTCTTTGGGATTTTTATTTATTTTCAGCGCGTAATTCTCAGCATTGATGCCAAATCCATCAAGTCCGATTGGCTGAAACACATCGTACCCCTGCATTCTTTTAAAACGACTATAAATATCAACGCCGGTAAATGTCCGTACACTACCAATATGTAAGCCTTCCGCTGACGGATACGGAAACATCATAAGACTGAAAAAAGGTTTTTTAGCACCGTCTAAATCAGGCTCGTAGATACGATCTTTGAGCCATACGGACTGCCATTTTTTCTCCAGCGCTTGCGGGTTATATTTCTTCATTAGTTTTCTTATCGTACGCCAAAAAGTGTTTCTCTGCAAAGAAAAAGGCGCCTCACCATCAAGGTGAGGCGCGCGCAGCATGTCTTGCTCGCATACGCTCGATCTGAGCACGCGTTTCGGTCATGAGTGACAAAACGGTGTCCGATGCGTGAACGATGATGGGCTTACCGAATTCGACCGTGACGTGTACGTCGGGCGTGACGCGCATAATCGAGTTTGGAGGAAGTACGCGGAATGCATTTGAGATCGCCATTGGTACAATCGGCAATTTGGTATCGAGTGCGATATGAAACGCGCCCTTTTTGAAGGGGCCCATCTCACCTGTTCGCGTGCGCGTCCCCTCCACGAAGATGACGAGGCGTGCGTTGGGCCACACGACAAGCCCCGCCTTGATTGCGACAACCGCCTGCGCGTTGTTACTGCGATCGACGATAATTTGCCCACCGTGGAGCGCGGCCTTGCCAAACACCGGAAGACGAGCAATCTCCTTCTTCACGATGAATCGCCCACCCTCGATGATACCGACCGCGAGCGGTATATCAAAAGCGCTTTCGTGATTCGCGGCAACTACGCATATGCCCGTATCATCGAGATACCCGCGGCCAATCACCTCGATTCGCGCGCGAGCCAAATTAATGATGGGTTGCGCCCAGAAACGCCGTGCTACACGCCAAATGTAGCGACCACGGGTCTTGTCGCTCCATGACCGGGAACCCCGAGGATGACGCGTGAGATTGCGCACCACACCTCTACCCCGATGATGGAACCAAGCAATATATGTCGTGAGTGCCACCGCGCGTACGAGAACTCGCAATCGCCAGAAAAAGAGTTGCAAGCCCTGCATGAGGAACCCTCCTTTCGCAAAGGACTTCGCATTATTGGTAGCATATTTGACGACACTCTCGCAATACCGTACAGTATTTGCGGAAGGAGGCAGCTTGAAAAATCCATGCGCCGCCTGTAACCATCTGAACGGCCCACTCGAAGATTCTGACGGCCACCGCATGTGCGCTGTCTGCAAGGAGGAATGGGAGAAAATTCGCAGCGGATCTCACACAGTGCGCTCTCGATCCGTACTTCAGCTCTACATCGATACCCAAGTGCGAATATTCGCACCAAACATACCGAGGAGGAAGCTTCGTTTTGTAGGGTCTCTGACAACGCCACAAATGCTCAAAATGGCTCGTCTCTTCACCGAGATTCGTTCGGTCACCACAATCGCCGCATAGCCCCAGATTCTGGGGCTCTTTTTATTTTTAGATCAATTTAAAAATCCTTTTTGCGTTTTCGGTTGTAGCTTTTGCTACTTCATCAAAAGAGATGCCGCGGAGCTCGGCTACTTTTTTAGCGATTTCCTCTACATACAAAGGTTCATTACGTCGTCCTCGATAGGGTACGGGAGAGACATAGGGTGCGTCAGTCTCAACCATAATGCGATCGAGTGGCATGTTTTTTACGGTTTCATCATAATCGCGCGCAAAAGTGATAACGCCTGTGAACGAAAGACCGAAGCCAAGATCTAAAAACTTTTGTGCGTCAGCCCATGTGCCCGCAAAAAAATGAATAGTGCCACCCACCTCGTCCGCATGCTCTTCGGTTAAAATGCGCGCCAAATCATCGTACGCATTACGACAGTGAATGATAAGCGGTTTTCGAACTTCGCGCGCAAGTTTGATGTGCGCGCGCAATACTTCAAACTGTTTTTCGCGCCCTACCTCTGTGCCACCTGAACGAAAATAATCAAGGCCGCATTCGCCAATCGCCACGGTCTTTGGATGTATGGCGAGTTTTTTGTATTTTGTGTAATCAAACTCTTCGTGACGCGAGCTAAATCCTGGCACGCCTGATGCTGATATTTCTTGCGCGTCGACATAAATCTCATCCCCCACATGGATAGGATGTAAGCCAACCGCCGCCCACACACCTTCAGGATATCGTTCAGCATATTCAATAGCGCGCGCCGATGTATCGTATTGAGATCCGACTAAAATCATGCCGACACCGCCTGCAAGCGTACGGCGCATCACCTCATCGCCGTCATCACGAAAGGCGTTGAAGTTTACATGCGCGTGGATATCAATCAGCCTTCGGTCCATCTACTTTTGAAGGAAAGAGTGCTTCGCCTGACACGACACGAAGAGTGACCGGATCTTCTTTCGTCTCAATCGTCACGCCAAATGCACGCGTCATCTTTGCCGCGGTCTCGGGCATGAACGCTTCGAGGAGGCGCGCGGCGCGAATGATATGTATTGCCACATTCCACAAAACCGCCTTTGTTTTATCAGGATCAGTTTTTACCAAACGATACGGCTCATAATCCTGAATATATCCGTCGAGGAGCGAGAAAAAACCGGAGAGCATGGTGATAGCATCAGTGAGACGATACTCAAACATCGCACGCCCGAACTCTTCGGCGATATCTCGTTCAAAATACACATCGAGCGCGGATCCGTCGAGTGATACTCGAGATGCAAGCACCTCATGCTTGAGTACGCGGCGCGTAGGCACAGTAGCAAGTGCCTCCGCTGACGGTCGATGGAGTTCGCCTTCAAAATATTTATTGATCATGGCAGCCGTGCGCGAAACAAGATTGCCCATGCCGTGCGCGAGATTACCCTCGTAGACATTGGCAAATCGTTCGCGTGTAAAATCGCCGTCTTCACCGAGCGGTATCTCACGCAGGAGAAAATAACGAAACGCATCTTTGCCGTAGGCACTGATAAACTCATGCGGATCGATCACATTGCCGAGCGTTTTACTCATCTTCTGTCCTGCCGAACGAATCATGCCAGTCACCAAAAGCCGGCGTGGCAATGGAAGGCCCGCTGAGAGCAACATGCCCGGCCAAATGGCCGCATGAAATCGTAGAATATCTTTGCCTATGATATGCGCGTCGGCTGGCCAAAAAATTTTAAAATTTGCATCGTCACTGCGCCCGTATCCAAGCGCACTAATATAGTTTGTCAGCGCGTCAGCCCACACATACATCGTATGTTCGTGATCATCTGGTACGGGGATACCCCATGAAATATCTTTTGAAGGCCGTGAGAAACTAATATCTTCTACCCCCTCTCCCAAAAATGCGAGAATCTCTTTTTTACGACTCGCAGGCAGGATCTGCATTTGGTCAGATGCAATTGCCTCGCGGATACGATCTTTATACTTGGAGAGTCTAAAAAAATAATTTTCTTCTGCGATCTCTTCGGGCGCTTGATTATGATCAACGCATTTGCCATCAACTAAATCTTTCTCGGTGACAAACGCCTCATGTCCAACACAATAAAGCCCTTTATATGTCGCCTTATACAAATCGCCTGCATCTACAAGTTTTTTCCAAAATGCCTGTGCACCCGGCCAATGCCGCTCACTATCTGATGTATAAATAAAATCATCTTGCTGGGCGCCGAGTGCTGTGAGCAATTTCTTGAACTCATCGCGATGCTTCTCTACAAACTCTTTGGTAGAAAGGCCCACCTTTTCTGCCGCACGCACAATCTTTGCTCCATGCTCGTCAGTACCTGATAAAAAAAAGGTTCGCTCGCCCTGATTTCTGTGCCAGCGCGCAAGCGTGTCGGCGATCACATCAGCATATGCGTGACCGAGATGAGGTGCCGCATTTACATAAAAAATAGGCGTCGTGATATAAAATTTTTTATCCATAGAGTCGGTCCGAATCAAACCATCCGCTTATGCTCAACGACATCGTTAAAATACTCGACAAGAATCACTGCAAGAGGAATAGCAATGATAATACCGACAACACCCGCAACCGTCCCACCAATAAGAAGCGCGATAATAGCCAAAAGCGGGTGAACACCGACCGTCTTGCGTACTACTTGTGGATAGATCAGGTGATTTTCCATTTGTTGCACCAAAAAATAAATACCGGCGACCAAGAGACCCAAAAGCGGGTCTTTGATGGCAGTCACTGCTATGGCGGGAATTGCTGCCATGACGGGTCCGAAGTATGGAATAATCTCAAAGACTGCCGAGAGTACCGCAAACAAAAACGCGTGCTCAACACGCAATACCGTGAGCATAATAAATACGAGCACACCCACCAAAAGGCCGAGCAAAAGCTGGCCTTGGAGCCACCTGCCAATCTTGCGCTGTGAGCGCGCCCACAGATTGAGTGCGTATTCTTCATATTCTTTGGGCGTGACGATACGGAGAACATCGGCGATACCATCTTCCTGTGCCGTCAGATAAAAGGAAATGATGACAATGAATCCAAACGAAAATACGCCTGAGAAGAAGGCAGACGAAAAGCTAAAGAAACCACCTACCGCGTCACGCACATATTGGTCAGCGTTGAGTGTCGAGGTGCGAATCGCATCGATGACAAAATCAAACGAGAAAAATGGAACTTTTTGCTGAAAGCCCACAAGCGCTGTCTCGATAAGCGAGGGTAACTGTGAGAAAAAGAGCTGAAAGTCGCCCGCGAGCGGCGGCACCAACAGATAGAAGATGCCAATCACAAAGGCCATCCCTGAAAGATAAATGAGCAAGGTAGCGAGTACGCGTGGCATGCGCCATTTCATAAACCACTGTACGAGGGGTTCTACCGCTGATGCAATCACGATTGACACTAAAATAATCATCAGAATGTCACGAATGACCCATAGAAAAACAACCCCGAGTATCACCAAGGCAAGGCGAATGAGAGTACTTGTTGAGATATCAATCGATGTGTGGGGATGACGGCTCATAGGGCTTTTTTGAGGATTTGTTCATACGGGCCTTTTTCAAGTTTGGGACCGATGATAGAGAGATATAGTTTGTCTTTGCGAAACAAAGATTTTGCTACGCGCGCAATATCTTGGCGCGTAACCGCGTCAACTTTTTTGATTAACTCATCGGGTTTTTTGATCTTACCGAGCATGATCTCCTGCGTACCCAAAAATGATGCGACCTCGTCAGTCGATTCAAGCGAGATAGCAAGATGTCCTTTGATGTTATCTTTCGCGCGCTTAAGTTCTTCGGCAGTCACGCCTCCCTGCTTGATCTTTCCTAAGTGTCCTACGATGCGTTCGACAACTTCAATACTGCGCTCATGCGGTACACCCGCGTACGCACCAAAATAACCCGTCTTGAGATAGGCATCATGCCCCGCGCGAATAGCATAGGCGAGACCGTGCCTGCCCCGAATATCCGCCCACAAACGCGAGCTCATATAGCCACCCAAAATAGTCGAGAGCACATCAGCAACCACACGATCTTTACTCTCGAGCGGATACCCCAGCGTACCTACCACGATATGTGATTGATCAGTATTTTTTTCAAAAAGACGCATGCGTGGACCGGACTTTGGATCTTTGTACGCAGCTGCCTTTACGGGCGTGCCAACACGCAGCTTGCCAAATGCTTTTTCAATTTTGCGTAGCGTCTCGCCTTCTGATATATTACCCGCGACCGTCACTACCGTGTTGTGTGCGACATATTGGCTTTTCCAGTACTTCAAAAAATCCGAACGCTTGATGGTGCGAATATTCTCGGCAGTACCGATCACATCCCATCCGTACGCATTATCACCGTACACGAGCTCTTCAAAAAGCGACCACACATGCCGACGAGGGTCGTCCCAATACATTTTCATCTCTTCTAAAATCACGCCACGCTCGCGATTGATCTCTTCTTCTTTGAGAAGCGCGTTTTGCAAAATATCAGAAACAAACAAAAGAGCAAGATCAAACTGTTTGGTGTCTACCTTGATCCAGTACCCCGTCTCCTCGCGTGTAGTAAACGCATTGTGGATAGCACCTACTGAGTCGAGTAGCCGGTCGAGCTCACCGGGCTTAGGATATTTGGTAGTACCTTTAAAAAACATATGTTCGAGAAAGTGCGAAAGGCCGCTGATGTCTCTAGCCTCGTAGTTTGAACCGGTGCCTACCAATACCAAAATCGTAATCGTCTGGGTCGATTCCATGGGGGCGACGATCGCGCGCAAGCCATTTTTAAACTTCTTTTCGGTAAATTTCATAGCATCATCATATCACAAAAACCCCGAAAAGAAAGCGGGGCGAAAGCATGAGGAAAGATGTTTATAAAAGCTTTTCTTGAAACATGCCTGCTATCTCTGTGATTGCCATACGCTCTTGTTTTGCGGTATCGCGATCACGCACGGTCACCGTACCGTCTTCAAGTGTTTGGTAGTCAATAGTCACGCACCATGGGGTGCCGATTTCATCTTGCCTGCGGTAGCGCTTGCCGATATTGCCGATATCATCCCAACGCACCATAAACTCGCGGCCAAGCATGTCAAAAACTTCTTTTGCCTTCGCGGTGATATGCTCTTTGTTCGATACCAATGGGAAAATCGCGGCTGTGATAGGCGCGAGCTTGGGATGAAGGCGTAATACCACGCGCTTGTCACCCGCCAACTCATCCTCATCATATGCATCAATCATGAACGCGAGAAACGCGCGATCCACGCCAACCGATGGTTCAATGACATTGGGCACAAATCCTGCGTCAGATTTGGTAAAGTCGTCCCCCGCCCAGCGATACCCTGGGAAATGATTTTTGAGATCAAAATCGGTGCGGTTAGCGACGCCCTCGAGCTCCGAGAAACCGTCTTGCGAAAGACCGAAGCGATATTCGATATCGGTCGTTGCTTTTGAATAGTGCGCAAGCTCATCGGCCGCGTAATCATGAAATCGCAAATTTTCTTCCTTGATGCCCAAATCCAAAAACCATTGCATACGCATCGCGCGAATGTCTGCAAAGTATTGATCAGCATCTTTAGGATCGCAGAAATACTCAAGCTCCATCTGCTCGAACTCTCGCGAACGAAACACGAAGTTGCGCGGCGTGATCTCATTGCGAAAGGCTTTGCCAATCTGCGCGATACCAAACGCGAGCTTGGGATGAAACGCGTCAACGACATTCTTAAAATTGATAAAAATGCCCTGCGCGGTCTCAGGGCGCAAATATGCCACGGCTGATTCATCCTCGATGGCGCCCGCGTGCGTCTTGAACATCATATTGAATTGGCGAGATTCGCCCAGTACCCCTCCGCATTCGGGACATTTACTACCATCTATATGATCAGTACGAAAACGGCGTTTGCATACGCGACACTCAACGAGTGGATCGGTAAAGTGATCAGTGTGCCCTGACGACTGCCACACTTTAGCGCTTGATATAATCGCTGAATCAAGGGGGAAAATATGGGGCTTGCGCATGGCGCGCCACCACGCACGTTTAATATTTTCTTTGAGAAGAACGCCAAGCGGACCGTAGTCCCAAGTACCTGCAAGACCGCCATAGATATCAGACCCGGGGAAGACAAAGCCCCTGCGTTTTGCGAGCGATACAATAGTTTCGAGTGAAGTCATAGCAAAAACCTAGCACGAGCGTGGCATTATGCCAACGCTATTCTTCTACCTCTCCTCCCTCACGAAATGCGCGCGGATCATCACGCAGGGCGGTAGTGGCGCGATCTGTTACTTGTGTAATAGTAATATTAGCAAACGAATCGCGCGCTTCAAATTTTGCCGCAGATACAAGCTCTGCGGGCCGCCCTGCCTGCGGGAGTGATGGGGTAAATGCTACTTGAAACGCTACTTCACGCGCGCGATCCGCAGTACCCGTACCTGCAGATATCGCTCCCGGCAACCATGATATCTCGCGCGTTGATTCATCAAAGGTGATAAGTGCACCCGACGGCGGATCGACAACACCCTTCCAACGCACAAAGGAAGGTAGAGTCGCATGTACAACGGCGTCGGTAAGATCGTTGGTCGCATTGGTTACTGACCAAACAATAAGGTATGTCGACTCTTGCCCAACGCGAGGTGGGAAGGGACCCGAGTTTTGAATGCGCGAGTCATAGTAATACCCTTTTTGAGAAAACGAAGCGCGCGTAGCAAGTTTATAGGTCACCCGTTCTTCACCTGAAATATCTACCCCCTCATATCCTGATGGAAGTTCGCGCGTCTGCATGGTCGAACGAAACACAAGCGTAGGATTGCGCACGCTAATCGTTTTTTTACTTGTAATACTAAATGCAAAAGTACCGCTCTCACTCGGATCTACCACCAAAAGCTCGGGAATGCGCCCCGGCACCCATCGCAAAGAATTGCGACCCTGATCAAACTCGCCACGATCGCTCATGAGCGTTTTGATATCAAACGCCTCACCCTCAAACACGACTTCGACCGTAGCGTTGGAAATGGCCACGGGAAGATTGTTCCGCCATTCGAGAACACCGTTGACCGTCGCACCGGCAAGCAATACCCCCGTATCAATATCGCCGTCAGAATTAATAGTAAGTTTTGTCACTAAAAGCGGTGGCGTCACTGTAAATGTTTTTTCCGATGAGGTAAAAACATCAAACTCGTTTTTGGTACGATCGTAGACACCTACTTTTGCCTTCATTGATTTGGGCGCTATGGAATCTTTGATGCGTCCTTTAATAGAAAGCTTAAAGGTATCCCCCTTACCCAGATCTCCTATCGTCCAAATCGTAGTACCTTTTGTTGGCTTGATGCTTGATGAGATAAACTCAAATGCGTCAGGATACATCATCTCAATCGATATACCACGAAATGGTGTCTCAGCACTCGAGACGAGCGACAGTTGTGCTTCGATCTGCTGACCCGCTTTGAGCTCTTTAGGTAGTAGGAGCTCAAGACCCAAGAGTGATCCTTTGACCGAAGATGAATACGGCGTTTCTTTGGCGAGTAGTACCGACGAATCGCGTGGTCGGTACTCGATTTTTGCCTGCCCCTTTAAAACCTCATCTTGCGCGCCAAACACGATTGCTGAAAACAACTCTTCTTTTTTATCGCCGGGATTTATAGTACCGAGCTCTCTGCGTTCGGGGCGCAAGCCGCCCTTCATGTACTCACCTGCCAACGGCTGTGACATGGGCGGATATGCGAAAACAAGTACTGCTTTGTCGAGCGCGATATCATTTTTGTTTTCGTACACAACACGCCACACGAGTTTTTTGCCGGCGATAGGGTCGTCGGCAGTTTCAACAGTAAGATTGATATTTTTACGCGTATCAACGCCGAGAACAGACCATTTCCCTGAAATCAGTAAATATCCAAACATAACAACCGCAATGGTCCCTATCCCCCCACCGATACCCCACCATAAAAGTTTACGAAGAAATTTTTGCATAGAATCTTCCTCGACTACGGGCTCCGCTTTCCATGACACCGGTGCTTGTGTATTGTGCCTGCGAAGACGCCACGAATGCTCGCGGTCTTCGAACCCCTCGCCTTTTTTGAAAAGCCGTCGCCGTAGATCGTCGAGCGCCATGTCACTAGTATAGCATGTGATTGGCGCGTAGTATCCCCTCGATGCCCTCTTCAAACGCGGTGCATTCATCGTGATCTGCAAAGAGCGCATCATCCGCCCGATGTGCTATAAATGCTCTCGCTTTTGCCGTAAAAAATTTACTCTGCTCGGGGGCGTCCGGCAAAAACCCGCTAATCTCGAGTACACGCAACTTAAAGCGCATCTCGCCGGAAAAATATCGTACGCCTGCTATATCGAGTATCGCGTCCCACAAATCGAGATCGGGAGATTCATCGCCCGTCATGCGTAATACAAAATCAGCGCAGCGCTTGTGATACGCGGTCGCTCCCTCATCGCCTGACCCTAAAGCTTCCGCGTCTATCACGCGCCATACGGTACTGCCTCGCGTGAGCATCAAGCGCAACGGGATAAAGAGCCTCAAATGCCCACGAAGCTTTGACTTAGCAAGACGCACGCCCGTAGCAATCGCGCTCACGCGACCCAAGTCTTTAGTAAAAAAAGTAAGATACGCGTCAGCCTCCCCCCGCTCGCGCGAAGCAAGTATAATGGCATCGGTGCCGTAGTACCCGGTCATGACTACACCTTTTCGACCGAGACAACACTGGGGCCTTTGTTTGTATCGGCAACTTCCAGACGCTTGGCGCGCGTGCCCTTTTTGATGGCCGCGAGTGCGGCTGCGGAAAAATTGCCCGTAATAGTGAGCGTTACCGTATCGAGCGGCTGGAGACCTGCCTTTTTACGAGCGTCTTGAGCAAAACGGATAAGCTCACGCACCTCGCCTTCTTCTTTGAGTTCGGGTGATATTACGGTATCGAGTGCCGCATCTTCTGTTAATTTTTTATTGACCACCACATCTTTGACATTGAGTTCTTCTTTTAAAATATCGAGAAGAGATGCATCACGCACGGTAATGCCTTTAACCATAAGGGACGCAAGCGGCTGGCGCACTTTGATACCGGCGCGCGCACGGAGTTCAAGGCCGCGTGCGGCAAGCGCACGCACTTCGTCCATACCGCTCACGAGCGCCTTGTTATGCGCGCGTTTCTTTGGCCAATCCTCAAGATGCACGCTCTCGCGCTTGCCGCCGGCAGCTCGGTATACGATCTCCGCGGTAAACGGCACAAAAGGAGCTGCGAGCACTGCGGTCTGCAAAAGCGTTTTGCGCAAAATCTCAACACCCTCGCCTGAGCGCATGCGTTCGCGCGACCGGCGTACATACCAACGTGAAATATCATTGCCCACAAAATCTTCGATGAGGCGCGCCGCGCCAACCACATCATACGCATCCATGCGGCGTGCGACCTCGGCGCTTACTTGGGCAGACTTCGCCTCCATCCACGCATCAAGAGCATTCTTGCGTGATGTTTTTTTGGCGACCGGTTTATACATCTCGTAGAAATTGAGCGTATTGAGAAAGAGATCGATGAATGTTCGTTTTGATTTTTCAAGATCAGAAACATCAAAGAGCTTTGAGTCGCCAGGCTGATTGATAGTAAAGAAATACCAACGCACTGCATCAGCGCCATATTTTTCAAAAAGATCCATGGGCTCCACCACATTGCCGCGAGACTTTGACATCTTCTTTCCTTCTTTATCCAGCAAATGCCCGAGTGAAATAACATTTTTATAGGGAGCTTTTTTGCCAAGCAATGTCGAGACTGCAAGGAGCGTATAAAACCACCCGCGCGTCTGATCAATCGCCTCGGAGATAAAATCTGCAGGATACGCCGTGCCCTTATCGATAAGCGCTTTGTTTTCAAACGGATAGTGCTGTGCGGCAAATGGCATGGCACCCGAATCAAACCACACATCAGCAACCTCAGGTGTACGTTCCATGCGCGTCAGGCACCCCGAACACATTACCGGAAACTCATCGATAAACGGTTTGTGAAGATCCGTCTCACCAAACTCATTGCGCGGCACCGCCACGGGTACGATACGATGTACATCGGCATTTTTGAGATATTTTGCTGGTGAAAATTCATCAGGCTGTTGCGTGCCGCGCATAATCGCCTCTAAAAACCATAGCGGATCGCCGTGGCCCACCACCAAAATCTTTTTCTTCTTATGTAATGTCTCGAGTCTTTGAAAAAAACGATAACTGCGTTTTTTTACATCTGCCCATGACTCGCCTCCTGGAAAGGGATGTTTGAGGATTTCTTCGGCCGTATGCTTTTTCCAGATGTCTTCGATAGCATCACCCTCATAATCACCATGGTTGTGTTCACGCAAGTCAGCATCGTACAAAACTGGTACCCGAAGTTCGCGCGCCAAAATAGCCGCAGTCTCGCGCGTGCGCGTAAGGTCTGATGAAATAATAAGCTGAATGCCCGCCTTCTTTAAACCCGCTGCCGCTTTTTTTACCTCGGTCTTGCCGCGCGGCATAAGACCGTATGAGTTATTGAGCTTGGCGGTTGCGATACCAAGTAAGTTATTTTTTGCAAACCCATGGCGCATCAAGAAATACGTATTAGTAGATTTGGGCGCGCGCTCAGAGATTTCCGCGATTGAGCCAAACACATCCTTGCGATCGCACTCTTTGCACGACCATACCGGTAATGGCGTGCCCCAATAGCGCTCGCGGCTAAATGCCCAATCTTTATCTTCTTTGAGCCATTGACCAAAACGCCCATCGCGCAAATGTGCCGGATGCCAATTGATCGATTTATTTGCCTCTACCATCTTGGGGCGCACGGCGCTCACCTTCACCCACCATGACTTGCGTACACGATAGATAAGCGGCGTATCACATCGCCAGCAAAACGGATAATCATGTTCGTAGAGTGCCTCTTTGAATAAAAGCCCCTTTTGTATCAAATCTTTTACGACAAGCGGATCGGCTTCTTTGACAAACATCCCCTCCCACTGCGGTACTGCCTTGGTAAATTTGCCCGCATCATCAACGGTTACAAACGTGGGCAATCCTTCACGTTTGCCTACTTTGAGGTCGTCATCACCAAACGCAGGAGCGATATGCACGATACCCGTACCTTCTTGATCGGTGATAAAAGTACCGCCAACCACACGATAGGGAATGTCGGGCGCCGGATAGGGCGGATCGTATTCAAGACCCAAGAGCTTCGAGCCCGGTTCGCGCCACAACGGTTCGAGACCCGGGAAAAGTTTTGATGCCAAAGATCCGAGCATGATAAGCTGCTCGCCCCGGTCATCGATAGTTACATATTCGAGCTCAGGATGCACAGCCGCTGCCACATTGGCAGGCAGCGTCCATGGCGTGGTGGTCCATACAAGGAGCGATGCTCTGCGCGTCTTGAGACGAAAGCGTACATAGACTGACTGATCTTTTACTTTTTTATATCCTTGCGCGAGCTCATGTGATGATAATGCCGTGCCACAACGCGCGCACCACGGCACCACTTTGTCATCCTGATAGAGGAGCTTACCCGCGTTAAACTCTTTGACGATATGCCAAAGTGATTCGATATATGAATTTTTATAGGTGATATAGGGATGTTTGGTATCAATCCAATACCCCATACGCTCGGTCACCTTCTCCCATTGATTGGTATAGAGCCAAACTGATTCTTTACATTTGCGATTAAACGGCTCGATGCCGTACGCATCAATCTCTTGTTTTAATTTAAAACCAAGCGCCTTCTCAACGCCAATCTCGACGGGAAGACCGTGGGTATCCCACCCTGCGCGCCGCTCAACCAAAAAACCCTGCATAGTCTTGTACCGCGCGACGACATCTTTGAACGCGCGCGCTTCCACGTGATGAAGGCCAGGCATGCCATTTGCCGTGGGTGGCCCCTCAAAAAAAACAAAGCGCTTTGCCCGAGCGCGCTGCTTAATGCTTTTCTCAAAAATGTTTTTCTGGGTCCAGAATCCAAGGACGCCAAGCTCATCTCGCATTTTTTTATTCTAATCGAAGTTAACGCCTTTTTCAATATCAAAACCCCGCGCACGCGGGGTTTTTGACTTACTCTGTTTTGTGACTATTCAGCTATCGTGACCTCAGTCATCGCGTCGCCCTCGGCGAGCTTCAAGACTACCTCCATGCCCTTGGTCACGCGACCAAATACCGTGTGACGACCATCAAGATGTGGTTGCGCGCTCTCGGTGATGATGAAAAATTGACTGCCGTTGGTATTGGGACCACGGTTTGCCATCGAGATAGCGCCGACATCATTTTTCATTGATTTGAGATCATAGTTATATTTGTAGCCAGCGCCTTCTAATCCCACGATCATCTCTGCGGGTACACCGAGTATCTTGGGATTTATCTCATCTTCAAACTCATAACCAGGGCCGCCTGTGCCATTGCCTGATGGATCACCGCCCTGTGCCATAAAGCCGGCGATTACACGGTGAAAGATAAGACCGTTGTAAAATCCTTTCTTTGAAAGAGTGACAAAATTTGATACGGTCTTCGGTGCTACCTCTGGGTAAAGCTCGAGCTCGATATCACCTTTTTGTGTTTTGATTGTTGCTTTCACAGTTTTTCCTTGAAATTGTATAACCTCGGGCCCTACTGATACTTCTGGAGGTGGTGGTGCGGCCTGATCAGTCAGCGAGGCAGTACCTGCGTCATTTGTCGCAGGCTTGCTCGTACCAAGCCAAACAACTCCCCCGAACACAACGAAGAGCGCGAGAAGTCCGATAATAACATTGCGTGGTTGTTGCATATCCATAGAGAAATACTAAACGATTTTTTTTAGAGACGCAACTGTTTACATCGTATCAGGAGTAGAAATCCCCATGAGTTTACACTGCCGTTGCATGGTCTCGCGAAAGAGTGATACGAGCGCGAGGCGCGCATATTCAAGATCAGCGCGCTCGCCTATTACATGCGTCGTTTCATAGAAATGCGTAAAGGCACGCGCGAAATCGAGCGCAAAGCGCGAGAGGCGCTGCAATTGAAAATCTTCGGCAGTTTGATTGATCACATCAGGTAACGCCAAGATCATGCGAATGATCGCCCATTCGGCCTCAGTATCAAGAAGCGGCCATGCTACTTTTTTATAATTTATCTTGCGTTTTTGGTGGTATCCCGCCTTTTTGAGGATACTCGAGGCGCGCGCATGCGCATACTGTATATAGTAGACAGGATTGTCTTTTGACTTTGCCCGCGCCAAATCCATATCAAAGGTCATGGCGGATCGCGGCGCGTACTGCAGCATAAAAAACCGGAAGGCATCCTTGCCCACCGTATCGAGCAGTTCTTCGGCCGTAACAAAGTTGCCCTTGCGCTTGGCCATTGATACCACCTGCCCGTCTTTTTTGAGCGTCACCTGCCCGTGCACCACTACCTTGAAATCTTTTTGCAGGAAATCAAACGCGTCAGCGATTGCGCGAAGCTTGGGTACATGACCTTCGTGATTCTCACCGAGCTCGTCTACCACCAAGTCAGCACGCTTAAATTTTTCTGCGTGATACGCAATATCACCCGCAAAATATACATAGGTGCCATCACTCTTGATCACGACCGATTCGCGCTCGCCCAGATTGTCATCTTTAGGTGTAAACCACACTGCACCCTCTTTTTTGGTCAGCAATCCTTTTTTATCGAGCAGGGCGAGCGCGCGTTTGGTCTTCGCCTCAAGGTCACTTTCCGCGACAACCTTGTCAAAGACAATACCCATACGCTTTGCCAATGCCAGATTGTCTTTGAGCATGCTTGCGAGTGCAACCTTGGTGATGCGCTCTTTGTACAGATCGGGTTTTTTTAAAATCTTGGCGCCGTATTTTTTGTGCACGGCTTTGCCCATCTCTTGGATGTACTCGCCCTGGTAGCCATCTTCTGCCAGCACCGACTGCTCTCCACACGCGATCATATACCAATGCCACAGTGAATCAGCAAAGCGGCCAATCTGCGCGCCTGCGTCATTGTGAAAATATTCACGCACTACTTTGTATCCGCGATCTGCCAACAAGTTTGCGACCACATCGCCGATGGGCCCTGACCGCGCGTTGCCAATATGCATGGGGCCCGTAGGATTGGCAGAGATATATTCTACCGATGCCGTACCGAGCTTGAGCTTTGGTTCTGACACAAAAGAATCACGCAAAATCTCGATCAAGTATTGTTTGTCAAAATAAAAATTTAAAAAGCCGGGAGCAGCTGCCTCAATCTTACTGAAAACAGGCAAATGTTTTTCTTTGATGCGTGAGGCAATATCTTCGGCAACCGCCATAGGCAAACGCTTCTCAACTTTGGCGCGTACGAGTGCGATGTTTGACGAATAGTCTCCCCGACCCTCCATTTCTTGGCGCTCAACCGAAAAAGGCACGTCCGAGCCGATCTCGCGATGCAAAATGTCTTCTATATAGGTACGGAGATTGCGTTCCATGTCAGTAAGCACTACTCTAACGCAAAAACCGTATTTGTTCTATATTGAAGAAGCGATGACTACGCAAAACAAAAAAGTACACTTTGACTACGAGATACTCGAAACCTATGAGGCAGGCATCGAGCTTTTTGGCTTTGAGGTTAAATCAATACGCGCGGGCAACGCTCATCTGGAGGGCGCGCGCGTCATCATCCGCGGAGGTGAGGCATTTTTGGTGGGTGCCAGCATCCCCCCCTACCAACAGCCCAATACCCCGCCGTCATATGATCCTGACCGTACGCGCAAGCTATTGCTTCACAAAAAAGAGCTTTCGTACCTTGCCGGCAAAGAACACGAGAAGGGCTTGACATTGGTACCAATTAAGTTGTATAATAAAGCCCGTACCATCAAGCTAGAATTTGGTGTGGCACGCGGAAAACGAAACTTTGACAAGCGCGAAACAATCAAAAAACGCGAGGTCAAACGATCAATTTCTCGAGAATTGAAAAAATACTAAAGCAGTTTGGTGCTTCCAAAAAACGCCATGAGCGCGATTCAAAACGTGCTCCCAGCATGTTTTGGGAGTGACAGGCCTCGACGGGGTCTCGACTCTTTGAAAATCAGGCAAGAGCAGGTGTGGTCACCTCTTCCAAAAATGCCACACGCCAATAAGTGCAAACTTATTTAACCGCCAACCGGCAATGGCTTTTGCCTAAGCCGTAGGCGTTTCTCTGGCCACTATGCGCCAGAGCATCGGTCCGCAACCGCTGAGTGCGTGGAATGCCGGTGTTATAATCCTCAGCTAGTGCGCATCATGCTCGATACACGCGCGCGAAACTAATCGAGCAAACTCTTGGGTTCGTCCTAAGTACGCCTGTATAAATTTTTATTGAGAAGAACTTTCGGACGGCGGTTCAATTCCGCCCACTTCCACAAAAAAATAAAAAGCCTGATGTAGATCAGGCTTTTTGTTTGACAAAATATTATATTTAGTATAAAGTATTTCCCAGAGTTCACATGTGAGAGTGGCTTTCGATCACCCTCTCACCAACCATGAGGTGATGATGGCACGATGCAGTAAATGCGGAGCATCCGGCAGGGAGCACAAACAGGGCTTCTGCCCTCCGAAGCCGGGTGACCGCGCCCGCGCGCGCAAAGCCTTCCTGGCGCGCGGGGCATCGCCCCGCGCGCCGAGACCTCGGACATTCCGGTCCGCGGCGCGCCCATCCCTGGAACGGGCAGCCCTAAGGAGGCGCCTGCCGCCGGATAAGACCCAAGCCCCGTTCGAGCACATGCTCGAGCGGGGCATTTTTTATCAATAAACTCTTACCCTTTCTTCTTAAACTTCACCGAAAATACTGGCTCGTATTGATTTGCGTGCTCATCAGTAATCTCGACATGCTCCCCTTTCATCATATGAGTGAGCGTGATGTCGCTCAGCATTTCTTGATCACCCTTGAGATTATTTTTCATACTCTCGAGCTTGGCGAACTCTGCGGCTGATTCACGCTTTATCTTTTGTTCGATCGATACTTTTTTGTCGCGGATCTTGTTGTATTCCTGCACAATCTCGCGATACCCTGTAGCATTTTCGAGTGCGTCTTTGTACGAACCTTTTAAATCGCGCTGTTCACGCTTGATGTCTTGGATGCGGTTAAATATTTCTTGAGCACTTTTCATAATGCCCACCTTACACTACAACTACCCTCCGTGTCAGCATTGGATAACTTTTTGAAAAGAAAAAGCCGATCTATCTGATGGTAGATCGGCTTTACTCATGGAGCTCGAGCTCGGCGGCGGTAGGCACACTTTCACATGCAGGGCAGTACGGAATGTGCACCACCTTGTAGTAACCGTAGTGCTCGAGACGCCTGAACAACACAAATCCAACGCGACGATCGCCATGCACGCGGAACGATCACGACACATGACGCACGGGCTCATTGCAATTCCTACATACGAAAGTCGGGGGCTCCCCGTCACCAGGTATAGGACGAGCTTCATACGCTTTCTGCTCGTGGTGCGCGATCGCATCGAGCAATGTCTTGATACTGATATATCCTTCCGGTAGGTTCATGATTCCTCCCACACGCACCGTGCGTGGTTGCTGAATCTCTATGTACTACAAAAGCATCCACGACTAGAAAGCGCAAGTATCGTCTTGAAAACTGTCCCCTAGAGCGCTATAAAGATATAAACACGCTACGGAGGTGCTCATGGATCTCGAACATGAATGCAACTATGACCATCGGGAATTTCCAACAACCGCGCGGATCCCCGTCACCGCAAGCCCCTGCATGCTCTTTTCCAGTGACAACGGCAAGGTCGACTCCACGCTCGTCGCACGATTCACGGGAGAGCGCTGGGCAAAGTTCCTCGCCTCGATCCTCGAGATTGATGGCGTAGGCGCCATCGAAGTCCACCAGTTCATGGTGATCGTCTACAAGCGCACTGACATCCCGTGGGACTATGTGGCTCCTGCCGTCGAGAGACTACTTGCGGCCTAGACGCCGTAAAGCGCCGCCGAACTCATTCGGCGGCGCTCTTTTCTTTATATTCAGTTAGCGGTTTGGGCGCGAGACCTCGGCAAATGCCACCTCACTCATTTCATTATCAATCTCGAGAATGGTGTACTGAATGTACCCCCACAAACTAAACCCGACGATAACGATGAGCGAGACAGCCCAGAAAAACCACCTGTCGCGAATCATACTATCCATATCTTCTAATAGTAATAGGCAAACAATCACATGCCAACTGGGCCTGTTGATAGCCGGTCTCTACTCTTGACTTTCGAGCTGAATATCCTTACACTATAGGAACATTGGTACCACGAATACGCATCAATCAAGCGATTTCCGCCCCTGAGCTCCGAGTCATCGGCGCTACAGGTGATAATGTCGGCATCAAATCGAGAGACGAGGCACTCGCACTTGCACATGAGGCAGGCCTCGACCTTATCGAGATTTCACCTACGGCAAAGCCGCCGGTGGCACGCATTATGGATTGGGGCAAATACCAGTACCAGCAGGAAAAAGAGGCTCGTAAAACAAAAAAGAAGTCGCACGAAGTTGAGATAAAAGGCATCCGCGTGCGCCTCGGCACCGGTTCGCATGACCTCGTCATGAAAGCCAAACAAGCAGAAAAGTTTTTGAAAGCGGGTCACCGCCTTCAAATACAGCTCACCTTACGAGGCCGAGAAAAATATATTGATAAAAATTTTGTCCACGACAGGCTCACCAAGCTTCTTGAGGCGATTACGGTCCCCCACAAGATTGCAGAACAGCCCAAAAAAGGTCCCCGTGGACTCCTTATGACTATAGAACCCGAACATCATGGCAAAAACAAACAAAGCAGTATTGCGGCGAGTGCGAGTGACCAAAAACGGGAAGGTGCTCAAGCGCCGACCGCATCAAAACCACTTTAGCGCTAAAAAGAGCCGTTCACGGCAAATGGCAAACAAAAAAACAAAAGAGTTTTCTTTTGGTAAAATTATCAAAAATCGTTATCTCCCAAACACCTAAACCACTACCATGACACGCGTAAAACGAGGCGTTGGCGCTCTCAAGCGACGCCGATCCGTCCTCAAACAAACCAAAGGATTCCGCTGGCAGCGGAGTAAAAAAGAGCGCGCCGCCAAAGAGGCGCTCTTACATGCCTACACCCACTCATTCCAAGACAGACGCAAGAAAAAGCGCGTCATGCGCAAAGGTTGGAATGTAAAGATTAGCGCTGCGGCGAAGCTTTCCGGCACCTCTTATAGCAAACTCATGGGAGCGCTCATAAAGGCTGACATCAAGATCGATCGCAAGATCCTCTCGACACTCGCCGAGCATCACCCCAAAGCATTTGAGAAAATCCTCGCGGAGGCAAAGTAAACTGAAGGTAAACCAAACAAAAAATCCCCGTACGGGGATTTTTTGTTTAAAATATATTATTCAGGAATTACCGTAAGAGCAAAGACTATAACGAACACCCCTACAAACACCAAGAGTACTTGGGCGACCGACGAGCGCGAATCGTGCTTATGATGAAGCTCGGGTATGAGGTCGGCGGCCGCTATATATAGAAAGTTGCCCGCAACAACAGCGAGCAAAAAACCAATCCATTCGTGAGAAAGAGCCACATAGTAGCCCACGAGTGCACCGACAACCGTAGTTATCGAGACAAATGTATTCCAAAAGAGTGCCTTTTGCTTGGTGAATCCCCCATGGAGCATAACGGTAAAATCACTCGCTTCTTGTGGGATCTCGTGCAAAATAACCGCAAACGAGGCGATAACACCCGTAGGAAACCCCGCTGCAAACGCAAAAGCTATAAATACGCCATCAATAAAGTTATGCAAGGCATCGCCCCACAGTACAAGATAAGCCGATGCATGAATACTCTCTTCATTTTCATGGCGATGATACCAAAAAAGAATTTTTTCGAGCACAAAAAAGACCAGAAAACCCCCGAGTACCCACGGTAACGCCGCTTTCGGCTCTATGAGCTCAAATGTCTCGGGTAAAATATCGAAAAAGACCGTACCGAGCATCACACCAACCGCAAGACTGATGACGCCATGCACAAGACTCTTCATGCGCTTTTCGTTATAAATAACGGCTACGCCAGCCAGAAATGACACTAAAGACTCAAGAATACTGGCTACAAGGATAGAGAGAAGCATAGTTTTATGATACCAAAGGTGGCTTTTTTACGTCCATGCGAATAATTTTCATATGAGCTTTCTTGAGCAGCTCCCTGCTATTCTTATGTTTGATGATTTTCATAGCTTTTTCAAACGGCGCCCACACAAAGCTCTTGTGCTCTTCCGATATTTTGATAGTGCGGCCAAATACTTCACCCAAATAGAAGGTGATAAACTTGAGCCGTTGCTCGGCCCCTTCGGTTTTGGGTGGCCACTGGTAGTGAAAGTGAATCGTTTCTTTGTATCCGGGGATAAATTTTACACGCGAGATGCCTGTCTCCTCTTCGATCTCTCGGCGCGCCGCATCAATGGGTCGCTCACCTTCTTCGAGTCGCCCGCGCGGAAAGGTCCAATGATTGCGCGTCGCATACTGAAGAAGCACATACCAAACGCGCCCACCCTGCCGCCGGAATATGATAGCTCCCGCAGATCGCTCTACTATTATTTTTTTTTCAGTCATAAGAGATGACGCTTTTGTTTTGGGGTCGCCAAAAATTTTTGTAACGCTGGCAATGCAAGCGTATTGAGAACACGATTTTTGGGAAGACCCGCGCGTCGCGCTTGTCCTATACCATACTCCAAATATGAGAGTTCTGCAAGAGAGTGTGCGTCCGTATCAATACTAAACATCGCGCCCGCATCTACCGCGCGTTTAATATGATCATCTTTCAAATCAAGTCGCCACGGATGTGCATCAATCTCGAGTACCGTGCCAGTTGAGACTGCATGCGCGATGATGCGATCAATATCAATTGCATATGGATCTCTTTTTTTGAGAACGCGTCCCGTCGGATGAAAAAGAATATCGACATGCGGGCTGGACATCGCACGCATGATGCGCTCGGTCTGCTCCTCTGCTGACAAATTAAAATGCGAGTGAACAGCAGCACCCACGATATCAAGCTCTGATAAAACTTCGTCAGAAATATCAAGCGTGCCATCGCGCATAATATTTACCTCTGCACCACTCAATATCGTGATGCCGGAAATTTTTTTATTGAGCGTGCCAATCTCTCGTATTTGTTTACGCAATTTTTTTTCATCAGATCCGCCCGTCATCGCGAGACTCTTGGTGTGATCCGTGATCGCGATGTATTCATGACCCAATCGTTTTGCTTCTCGCACCATCGCCTCTAAAGAATCGGCACCATCGGTCCAATCAGTCTGTGTTTGAAAATCTCCGCACAAATCTGTAAAATCTACAACCCCGCCGTATTTTTTTTCGAGCTCATCTTTTCCTTCGCGTAGTTCGGGTGGTGGCATAAAGACACCGAGCGCTTTGTATACTTCCTCTTCTGTAGCTCCCGCGATTATTTTCGTACCACGATATAAACCGTATTCGTTGAGTTTCAATTTTTTCTTCAGCGCCAAGGACCTAAGCAAAACATTATGATCTTTCGAACCCGTAAAATAAATAAGTGCCGCACCAAAAGATTTTTTGGGTAGTACACGCACATCGACATCAATACCGTCCTTTATGCGCGCTGAACTTTTTGTCTCGCCGTGTGCGATGACATGCGCAATATCTTCGCGCGATACAAACATGCTCATCACCGCGTCAGCATTTGTCGCCTCTACCAAGATATCAATATCACCTGATGTCTCGCGCCATCGCCTGATCGATCCCGCAATCTCCACGCGCGATACGCCCTTCACTTTGCGTAAGTCACCCGCGATACGTCGTGCGATAGGCAACGCCTCGCCCAACAAAAACCTCCCATGTGATGATTCAAAAAACTCGATGCCTTTTAAAATCTTTTGTTCAGACTTGAGGCCAAACTTTTCAAGCTTACTAATCTTGCCTGCGAGCGCTGCCTTCTTTAAGCTTGCTACATCTTTTACTTTTAATTTCTCATAAAGTGTTTTTATTGCCTTGGGGCCGATACCTTCAATACTGCGCAGCTCTTCCATATTGACCGGCATTTTTTTGCGCATAGCGTCGAGCTCGCGCACACGACTAGTCTTGATATATTCTTCAATTGTTTGTGCAATTCCCTTGCCGATACCTGGGATTTCTTCGAGCGCTTTGCATCCGCCATTTTTATAAAGTTCGCGAATATCACTCTCGAAGCTTGAAAGCGTCTCTGCCACTTTTTCATACGCGCGCGCCTTAAACGGCTCATTAAATATCGTAAAATACTCGGCGATAGCAAACAGTGT
This sequence comes from Patescibacteria group bacterium, assembly GCA_038064855.1. Classification (NCBI taxonomy): domain Bacteria; species Patescibacteria group bacterium. Next base: position 113,206 of record JBBTSE010000002.1, on the reverse strand, counting down.
ATCTGAAATATCCTTATTGTTCATAGCGTATATGGATAGTATAGCGCAGGAAAAAGTTTTCCACAGAGAACGGTATCATAAAAACTTTTTACACTCTATACTTAAGGCAGATCCTAAGAGCATCGAAATTCAGAGAAGAGCGAGGTCAGCGTAATGGCCACCACCGGCACTGACGCCCATGCGTCACCTACACACCTCCCCCTTCCCTGCAGTTCCCCTGCTCACCGCACCTTCCACAATTCTCTCTCGCACAATGGCCTGCCCGCATCACGCGTGCAGGCCCAAACTTTTTTATACTGAAATTTTATTTATCAAACCTTCAATTTTGCCTTTAAGCTTCTGGCTATTGCCATGACGTATCGTTCCTAGATACGACTGTACCGTTTCTTTTTTGCCTTGGCTTATACCAATGTTGCGAAACATCCTCTTTTTTGTAACCGTTCGTAACACTCGATGATCTGGAAAATACACCCACCCAAGAAAATCAACGCCGGAGGCCACCGTGCGTATCGATACCTTATCGGGGTGGAGTTGCAATCGTAGCCGCTCCCAAAGAAAACTTTGAATTTGTAACATCATACTTTCAAGCAATTTTTTGTCTTGAGAAAAAATAACAAAATCATCGGCGTAGCGAATATAATATTTTGCTTTAAGCTTATGTTTCATAAACTGGTCAAACTCGTTCATATAAATATTTACGAGAAGCTGGCTTGTGAGATTACCAAGAGGCAGCCCGACACCAGTTTGCGTTGAGTGAAAGCTACCAACAACTTCGGAGATAAGCAAAATAATATCTTTGTCTGGCACATAACTCTCGATAACCTTAATGAGAGCCTCTTGATCTATTGAGGCAAAGAACTTCCGTATATCACACTTCAGAACCCAAACTGTTTTGGTATAATTTTTTGATGTTTTTTGCGCAAAAGAGCGGAATCTATTCATCGCTTTGTGCGTTCCCTTACCCAGTCTGCACGAATATGAATCGTCTATAAAAGTCCTATCGAAAAATGGGTATAGTTTTCTGTATAACGCATGATGCAGTAATCTATCTCGGACACTCGCTTTGTGTATATTTCTTGGTTTGGGATCTGAGATGTTAAATGCGTAGTAAGATGAATGTTTGTAAGTCTTACCTACAAGATCTATATGAAGCGCGATAATGTTTTTCATTAAATCGCGCTCAAACAACTGGACATCAATGCGCCCGCGTTTTCCATTGATAAACTCCCTCCACGCCTCAAGAAGATTTTCGAGAGAGATGATATCATTATAGGTATGAGTGAACTGCCTTTTCATAAAAATACTAACCAGGTAAGCCCCCCCCCAACGGGTTTTGCCAATTTTACAGAAGCTAAAAAATACATATTTGCTGTGGTATCAATACTACCAAGCGTTACCAAAACTTCACCGACATTCTCTTGGCCAAAGGATCGATAATCTCTTTGTAGAAAGTATCGAAGCGATTGCAAGTGCAAGCTTCCTTGCACGAGAGGAAAAAAGACCCTATGTTCGTCTTGCGATACGCAAAACAGATACGCTCAAGATACTGCTTATGATTTTGTGGGAAACGAAATCTCTTGATAACAAAAAATACACCGCGCTTTCGGTAAAAATAGATGAAATCGGCAAGATGCTCGGAGGATGGAACGGGCAGCTTACAAAATCTCTTGAGCAACCTCAGGGCAAGCAAAACTCCCTACCAAAGGCGAGGGAGAAATGAAGAGAGTTGCGAGGACGAACGAACACGAAACGGTTGTTGCTGTTCCAAAAGTTGTCAGGGTTGCCATTGTTGCTGTTGAGCCACAGCCCGTTGTCATTGTGTTCCACGCTGAACACGTTGAGGTTGCCGGCCGAGTTGCGGAGACGTAAAGCGCGCCATCTGTGCCACTGCCCCTTGAATACTCTCGGGGCTGTATCGTATTCGACATCTTCAATGCCCTAGCACGCAATACCAAGTATCTTCATTTTTTGAGAGTTCTCATGCACCACCCTACCCAAAACCATGGTCGTGGATACACTCGGCGCAAGGATACTGGGTTCGGTAGCAAGAAACCTTGGTCTCTCGCATATTCACCTACTGCCAAGAATTATTTTAGCATAAAAATAGAGCCCCATATCTACGATAGATATGGGGCTGGAGCTTAGCGTTATCTCCCAACGTTGATGATTTTCTCCAAGGACCAAGGCTCCAAGGTCAGAGACCAAGGCTCCCAGCGCCGAGGACTACTTGCGAGGACGAACGAACACGAAACGGTCGAGGCTGAACCAAAAGTAATCAGGGCTGCCATCGTAGCCGCTGAGCCACAGCCCGTTGTCATAGCGTTCCACGCTGAACACGCTGAGGTCGCCGGCCGAGTAGCGGATGGCCTTCATGGCGATGATGAGCCACTCACCCAACGGCTGGTCCCTGTACTGGAGACGGAGCTGGGGGCCGACTTCTGCGGGACAGAGCTTGAGTCCGTACTCGAGACCCCGCTCGCAGATGTCCTTGAAGGTGGCGCCATCCTTGAAGCCGAGCTCGGCCACCGAGGGGCGAACGAGATCGAGCTCCATCTCGGTGTCGCACACCGTGAAGGCGGGCTTGCCGAGAATGTCCGAAGCCCCGTCGCCGATGCGGCAGCTGTCACGGAGTACTCGACGGAAATCGTCCGCGGTCTTAAGGCCCGTGCCGAGCTTGATGGTCTTCCAGGTTTGGAACTCGGGTGATGTCTCAGGTGGGCTGAGGCTCGCGAGGAACTTCTGAAGTGCCCGCGGGTTCTCAATCCAGCCCTGCATGATGTCCGACGACATGTCGGGGAGATTCTCCGCGATACGTGAGATAAGCTTTCCAGTCTGACGGTCCATGGCGTTTTCTCCTTTTCGGTTTTCGCCAGTTAGATTAACGCTGTTGCCCAACACGGGCTGGCATTACCGCCTGTCGGCTTTGCCACAGCAGAAAAGGTCCTAAGAATAAGGCGCTTTCTGCTGTGGCAGAGTTCGCAAGTAAGTATTTAAAGATCTTTCTGCATTATACTATATAAAAACTAATATGTCAATGTCCCCCCTTTCCCTCTATTTTTAAGGCTTTTTTGAGCTGGCTAGAAAAGAGAGACTTGAGACGATTCTTCTTCGGAAGATTTTTTTGTTTGAGTAACTTCTGGTTTTATTACCTCAACCTCGCCCGATACGATCATAGGAAGTTTTGTAAATGTTTCTTTAAATTGATTGAGCACGGTCGTACCGCGCAGCGCCGCCGCCGGATGAAACATGGGCATCACCTTGTACTTGCCGACAACAAATATTTTTCCTTGGTCACGAGAAATTTTCGCGTCAGGCAAAAAATAATTCATAGCAAACCTGCCGAGCGGTACAATAATGCGCGGGCCTATAATTTCAATCTGACGCGCGAGATATGGTTTGTATGCCTCGATCTCTTCAGATAATGGATCTCTATTTTCTGGTGGTCTGCGTTTTACGATGTTTGTAATATATACCTGTTCTCGGTACCAACCGATGCTCCCGATACATTCAGTAAGAAGCTCGCCTCCCCTGCCAACAAACGGGCGGCCGAGCCGATCTTCGTGAAAACCGGGTGCCTCGCCGATAAATAAAACCTCGGCGTCCTCGTTGCCCTCACCAAAAACCAAGCGAGCTTCCTGTAGCGGGAGTGTAGTATCTTTTATCATTTCTTGCTCGAGGTCCGCGAGCAATTCTTTTTTGGTCATAGCACTCCTGTAGTGCGTATCAATTCAAAGGCGGCACCGGCCGCAAGTGCGAGTGCAATACCGCCTGCGATAATCCATTGGGTACCAAGCACGCGACGCGCGAGAAGCGCAATAATAACTCCCTCAACGCCAACTCCGACTGCACCAATAATATCGATGAGTAAAATGAAACTTCTGACACCCGCAAGATATATCGCGAGAGGCATAAATGCGGTGAGCGCCCACGCAACATACGACGAACGCCCGAGATCATATTCAAAGGTATACTTCAACTCAAGTCCGAGTGCTATGTATGAAGTGATGACAGCAAGAAGCCCGAGCAATGTCCCTACGATGTACGCACGGTGACCAATGCTCACGGCAAGGACTGAGAGTGAATCATGCGAAGGCACGCCACCCGCAAGCCCGATAATCGTCAAACTAAACGCGGCATAAATTAATATCGCAATCACACTACCAGCGATGATCACGGGAAATATTTTTTTATGCGCCGAGGTGCCGAGCGTGTCAATAACCTCTGGTATCACTGATGCACCAGAAAGTGCGAAAAGAAAAATGCCGTAGGGTAGGAACCAATCGCCATGACCTCCAAATGAAACTGCTGAAAAATCAAACTGCGGCCACCATATGAAAAAGAAAATGAGTGGCAAAAACACTTCGGGAAGCGTAAGCACAAAATTGATCGTACCGATGCGCGAGAGGCGAAAAAGAATAAGTGGCGAAACAAGAATAAAAAAAGTGATAGCGAGCGTTGTCTCAGACAACGGAATGATGTGCGCAAAAAAATCGCCAATGATAATACCGTACGCGAGTAAAAACCCCCAATACGCCCCTAACCGTGAAATGAGCGCTATCCAAAAACCACTCTCGCCCAGATACTCGCGCGCGTACCCAGGGAGACGCGCGTGTCTGCGGTCTTTTAAAATAACACCTGCGTACAGCGCGTGCGTGAGCGTAACCAGCACCAGGACAATACTGGCATGAACAAGCGACCAACCAATACCCGCACGCACAATGGTATACGGTAGGGCAAACATACCAGCACCGATAATCATGCCCGCGAGCAGTCCGATCGCTTTGAGCGTACGGAACATAGAAATCCTATACGGTGCTTACTTTTTCTCGCTTGAGAAGCGCTATAAGCTTGTCTATAAGTTCTTTAGGATCGTCGGAATACACAATAAGCGGGTTGTCTTTTGCTCTGTGAGACTCGGCGATGACCTCGTCAATCAATTCAGTTGTACCGCCGGTACCCGTCAAGATGCCAATGGGTTTTTTGTCTTCAAAAGCAATGGTAAATTCGTTGAGTGTGCCCATACGACCGCAACCAATGATAACGGCATCGGTCGAGCGCGTAAGTAGCAAATTGCGCCCCGACATGCCGGCTCCGGTATAGATAATCATATCGAGATAATCGAGCGGTAAGTCAAAAACCTCACGATGCTCTTTTTCGGTTGCCGCCGGTGAGATACCGATAGTTGCCCCGCCCGCTTCTTTGGCGCCAATGGCTGCCCAGTACGGAAAACCTGTGGTGGCACCGTTTACCAAGATACCTCCTCTCTGTGCTATCTCACGGCCGATTGCTTTTGCTTTGTCGAGAGCGTCTTCCGAACAGTGACCTGTTTCTGCCGCTCCTGACACACAAAATTTGAGTTTCAGATGATTGTGTGTGGATGTATCCATGCCTCAAATGGTATCAGAACTCAAAGACCTCTCCAAGGCGTGGAGCATGCGAATGGAGACCCAAATAGTCACGAATACGCTGTGAAAGAAAAAGTGCGGCCGATGGCTCGCCTTGTACGACAAATACTTTCTCAAGTGTATCTACATTTTGCTGAACAAAATCCAAAAGCATATTAGTATCAGCGTGCGCCGAATACCCATGGATCGAACGGACCTCAGCGTGTACCGAAACCTTCTCACCCATGATAGTCACCTGCCGCTCACCGTCCATAATGCGCCGCCCGACAGATCCCGCGCCCTGATAACCAATAAATAAAATAATACTATTTTTGTCGTGGAGGTGGCGCTTCGCATGATGTAGTATGCGTCCGCCCGTCATCATACCCGCGCCCGCTAAAATCACCTTGGGACCGCGAACATCATTGATAGCTTTCGATTCATCAGTGGTAAGCGTGCGATGGAGCCCTGGAAATTGAAAAAGATCATCACCCGCCTTAATGAGCGCTTTGGCGTCGGGACTAAAATAGCTTATGTGCTTGCGATAGACATCAGTCGCGCGAATGGCAAGTGGGCTGTCGAGATACACGGGGATGCGCGGCACGCGTCCGTGCTCCATCAAATCATTGAACTCATAGAGAAGTTCTTGGGTGCGTTCAAGCGCGAACGCAGGAATCATCAGCGTGCCGCCGCGCTTTGCGATATCTTCAATCGCTCGTTCAAGCTTTACTTTGCGCTCGCTGTTGTCTTCGTGCACACGGTCACCATAGGCAGATTCGATAACCATCATGTTCACACCTACGATTGATTCGGGTGGGTTGAGAAGCGGCATCGGCGTATTACCCAAGTCTCCCGTGAATAATATTTTTTTATCACCAATCTCAAAGAGCACCATGAGAGACCCTAAGATATGCCCCGCCTCATAAAAAGTAACGCCGATATCGCCCACCATAAAACGCTGGTGGTATGGCACGGCCTCCCAGAGCTTGAGCGCGCCTTCAACATCTTCCATGGCGTAAATCGTCTTCTCTCCGTTGCGCGACGCCTCTTTCTCAAGCACGCCAAGACTATCTTCGAGCATGAGCTTGGCAAAATCTTTTGTAGGTGGAGTTGAAAAAATCTTTCCCTTGAAACCGTATTTAATAAGTTTGGGGATGCGCCCGGTATGATCGATATGCGCGTGGGTTACAAAGAGCGCATCAATAGTCGCCGGATCATAGGGAAATTCGTTTGCATTGCGTGCCGCGCAAAAGCGCGGGCATTGAAACATACCACAATCAACCAGTACGCGAGTCTTTTCTGTCTCGATCAGATAGTTCGCGCCGGTAACCTCTTGAGCTCCTCCGCAAAAAGTAATTTTAAACATTACTCTTAGTATACCGATTCGCAAGCATGACGACTAGCACTGCGGCGCTCACATCAAAGAAAAGATCCATGAGTGTATCGAGAATCCAGAGCGAATCAGAAAAACTCGCCTCCCCTACGCCAAAAAATGGCACGCTAAACATATACTCAAGTACTTCCCAACCGATGCCGACAAAAAAAACAAAACCTATGACAGTGAGTGACTGTGTGTTTGCCCTCACTACTAAAAATAGAGACGCTACCCATGCGCCACCGGCAAAATGCAGTATCCAATCAAGCCACCAAAATTGATTGTACCAATCGTACTCAGGCATGATGCTCGCCGCGTGCAATCCTAAAATCGCTACGAGTGATAGCAGGAGTACGCCGAGGCGAGACGCCATCGTCATGCGTTAAAAAGTAAGATCTTCTTCAGAGCGCTTATATCCGTGGATTTCTTTGGGTGTAAACCAGAGAGCCATCTCGTGTGCCGCCTCCTCAGGCGTTTCTGATGCATGGACAAGGTTATGTACTGATCGCTTCTCGCGGTTTGCAGACGCTGGAGAGTCTACCGAAAAATCGCCACGGATCGTACCCATCTCTGCGCTCGATGGCATGGTATTGCCAGCGATTTTGCGAACCATATCGATGGCGTGTACACCCTCAACAATCATCTTTACCACAGGGCCCGATGCCATAAAATCGAGAAGCCAGCCGCGCACCATAGGGCCAATCTCTTCGGGCTTTTCGGTGCCAAGCTCTTTAATGGGATCGTAGCCGTATTTTTTATAAGTATTAAGCGTCTTCTCGCCGATACGCGTCACCCATGCCGGATCCTTCGGATAGTGATTATCAAATTTGTCGCGACCGGGAGCAGTCATCTGCATGGCGATAATCTTTAGATTGCGTTGCTCGAGACGGCGAATAATCTCACCGGTAAGCCCGCGCTTTACGCCATCGGGTTTTACCAAGAGAAAGGTGCGTTCTTCTTTCGGATGTTTCATAGATTCGTATATAATAATATAGTAAGTCCAAGCATAGCATACATGCGCACTTTTTCAAGATTTTTTATCGTCACTGCCGTCACCGGAATTGGACTTGGTGGATGGTTTTTTGCCTTCGCCCAAACTTCAGGAACTGGGCCTTTGCTCGAAATATCTGGTGGCGAACTGTCCGGCATGGTTCCCGTACGCGTCATCACGCTCGCCACAATACCTGGACCAGTCAGACTCTTTTTAGCTCCACCGCAAATATTACTCGGAGAGCTTACTCGCTCTACTACCGATCCAAATCGGTGGGAATATGTATGGGATACCACCCAAACTCCCGATGGCGCCTACCAGCTCATCGCACGAACCCAAACCGGCGCCGAGGTGTCACGGCCCGTTATCATACATAACGCTACGCAAAGCGGCCCTGGATCTGATGCGACCACTCAACCGCCACCTCCAACGACAACCACTTCAGGCAATACGACACCGCCTCCGCCAACGATTGCACTGCCACCACCTCCAACGACTTCGCGACCTGTTTTTGTCGAGCTCTCTCAAACTGGCGTCGTGCACGACGCACTCTATATCTCACTATCCATAGAAGAAATTGATAGTGTAGAAATTTTTATGGGCAAACTATCAGAAGGAGAAGGTCGTATGATCGGAAGAGCAGAACGAGCTCCTACAAATCCAAGCCTGTGGCGTTTTCATCTTGATACAAAACAATATGACAATGGTCTGTATGGTGTTGGTGCAAAAATACAATCAGCCGGAAGTTCTTTTTGGGCAAAAATTGGCGAGATAACGATATTAAACACAGCACCACCCCCTCCGACAACACAACCAATACCCGCTCAACCTACACACACACCCGTACCACCTACTAAACAAGAACCGCCCGCAGAATACATCCGACCATTCACCAACACCGAGAAAGACGCCATCAAGCGCCGCATTCGCGATGATGTCAGTGTACTTACAAAAACCATAGAAGCGATTGATAACCGTCCTCAAGAGACCTTGCGACTACCAGATTCGGACGGCGACGGCATTACAGACTATGACGAGAAAAATATCTATCAAACAAATCCAAATACCAAAGACACGGATAAAGATGGCATCAATGACGCCGTAGAAATTTTCTCGAGCAACGATCCGAACAACGCGACAGCAAACTCAATCTCCTACGAGAGCCCAAAAAACGCTGGTACGCCGCGACCGGAGATTCTTGTCGTCGCCGATATTATACCCATACTCACCCCTGCCCAAACCATAGATAAAATAATAGTAACTGGTCAGGCGCCCCCGTATAGTCTCGTTACCCTCTATATCTTCAGCACGCCTTTTGTCGTTACCGTAAAAACAAACGCGGAGGGCGCGTGGGCGTATACCTTTGATAAAGAACTTGCCGACGGCAAACACGAAGTCTATGCCACCATTACCAACAGCAAAGGATCAGTGCTCGCAAAAAGTGATCCGGTGCCGTTTATTAAAACAGCAAACGCCATCACCAAGACACCCGCCGTCGCCCAGACAACGCGCGCTAAACCAAGTATTTATGGCAAACATCCAACTTCATTTATCGTGGCGCTTGTTGCCGCTACCATCGGCGTAGCACTTATCGTCGTTGGACTCGTTGTGCGACGACGACGCGCCCAGGCAATACTACCACCGCAATGATCAATCCGTTCTCACGATTTGTAGGGCGTGGAGCTGCGTTTGTGCGTGACAACCCACAGATTGTCTATACACTCTTTTTAGTTATCGTCATCCCCCTCGCGTTTTTATGGACCGCGGAAAAATTTCTCCAGGTCAGCGCGCGCAATCAAGAACGCCTTGAAGAAGATCGTATCGGCACGATGCATGATGTCTTTGTAGGATTCGTGCGCAATCATATGGATGATACAGAATTTCTCAATACGCGCATCACGGAATTTTCCCGCCAAAACGAATCATTTATAGAAACTCGCGTGACACGCTACCCCGATCACACTATCATCGCATCAAACAACGCCCGTGAGGTTGGATCTATTGATGACCGATATACGGGCTACTATGAGCTTGCGGGAGCACAGAGTGAGACTTTGGTATTTGAAGAATTACAAAACAGCATTCGCCACCGCCCCGCGTTTCGAGCGATTGTAGATACCAACGGACAAGTGCTCGGCCATCTTATGACTAACACTTCGATGGAGCATATCGATATATTGTCGGCGCAAAATATTAGACGCGCCTATCTCCTCCTTGTAGCCATCATCGTTGCACTCATATTGCTACTCGCGCGTCACGCGCGCATCGTCGACTACACGGTACTCTATCGCCGTCTTAAAGAACTTGATCAGATGAAAGATGACTTTATCTCAATCGCCTCTCACGAGCTTCGCACACCTGTCACCGCGCTTCGCTGGCAAATTGATTTATTTACTGACCCCAACAACAACGGAGCGGTGACCAAAGAAAGTTTGCAAACATCGATTGATCAGCTCAACCGACTTATCGAAGATATTTTGGATGTCTCCCGCATCGAGCAAGGGCGGACAAAATTTGAAATCCATGAAAATGAAATTACGACACTCATCGAGCAAACAGTTACCTCTCTTGGCGCAAGTGCCAAACAAAAGAATCTTACCCTCACCTACGACAAACCTGAAAAAATACGCGCCATGGTGGACCCTGACCGCTTTCGCCAAGTCATCACTAACATCGTCGGCAATTCTATCAAATATACTCTTGCGGGATCGGTGATCGTCACTGTCGCCCAAGAAGGATCAAAAGTAGTCATACGCGTACGCGATACGGGTATTGGTATTTCAGCTGATGAGCAGCAAAATCTTTTTCAAAAATTTTATCGCGTCAAATCGGCGGAGACACGAAGCGTTGGTGGTACCGGCCTTGGCCTTTGGATCACCAAGCAAATTGTAGAGACTATGGATGGCCGCATCGCACTTGAATCAATGAAAGGAGTAGGATCGACATTTATCGTCTCCTTCCCTCTCGCTAAAAAATCTTAACATCCTTGCCACCCGGAGCTACCCGCAACAAAACAGAGTCGCCCATTAATATCAGTACGGAGTAGGCGAGCGCCTGTCTTAGCGAGGCGGTCGAGCGCTTCTTTATGTGGATGCCCGTACCGATTACTTTCCCCTACTGATATGACAGCAACATCCGGGGCAACGCGTTGCAAAAATAAATCAGTCGAAGAATTTTTTGAACCGTGGTGCGCTACTTTTAAAACATCGCTTTGCAAATCAACACCCGAAGCAAGTAGGCGAATCTCATCATCACGCTCGATATCTCCGGTCAGCAATACTTCACTCTGGCCATATACAAGCCGTGTGACAATCATGACATCATTTGCTTTTGATGTTGGCTCGTCGCGTTCGCCGAAAGCGGGTCCCAAAATATCAAGATGCGCACCACCTCCGAGCACCAAACGCTGGCCCGCTACAGCGATATGCCTCACGCTGCCCTCGTCTTTAATAAGCGCATCGAGCTCGCGCCATATCTTAGTATCAGCAGTCATGCCGTTTTCTATTACCATACTGACATCGTATCTTCGCAATACTTCAGTAAGCCCGCCGATATGATCAGCATCAGTATGTGTGGCAATCACCACATCGATCGAACGATCATAGATGGGCATGACCGCGGCAAGCTCTCCTAACACACGCGAACCGGCGCCTCCATCAATGAGTATCTGCGCACCTGTTGGCGTTTCAATAAAAATCGCATCGCCCTGCCCAATATTTAAAAATACTATTTTGAGCTTACCGTCTGATCTTGTAAGAACAACATACCAAATAGCTATCGCCACAAAACTAAGACTTATCAGAACAACAATCTTCCAGCGCTTGATCATAGTATTAGTATAACTGACTAAACCACTCAACAATAAAAAGCTGATACCTCAACACAAAAGTTGCCGGCAGGCCAACAAACGCCGATATACTACCAGCAAAACTGCCGACCAATCCTCCGACAAACGCAAACGCCATGGCGAGCGGCATCGTGATAATGATGAGTATATTTGCCGGTATCGAGACTATCGATGGCAACCCAAAATAAAAAATGATCAGCGGCAATGTAGTGATTTGTGCCGCGATAGTGGTTGCGAGTGCTTCGCGCGCGCCAAATCTTTTTGGCACAAGCGAAAACAATGTATCAAAGTACGGCACTAAAAATATAATACCCGCGGTAGCGGCAACTGAAAGCTGAAACCCAATATCACCAAATAAAATCGCGGGCTCCCACCAAAGCATTAAAACTACTGCATACAAAAGCGCTCGCCCTGCCATATATTGATACCCCGCGCGGCGTACTATCAATACCAACACACCCATGATCGCGGCGCGTACGAGTGAGCTTGCAGCTCCCGTAGCGATAACAAAAAAGACAATGCCGAGTACGGGCACGGCGACGCCGTGCGAAAGTGTACCAAGGTACTGGGCGATAACAGTTACATTATAACCCGAGAGCGCGGTCAGGTGCGAAGTGCCTGTTCTACGAAATACTTGGCGTAGCTCATACGGCATGTCGCTACGATCACCCAACAAAATACCTTTGGCGTACGATGCCTCGGGTTCGGGCAGGGCTACTTCGAGTCCATTCGCAAATAACTTACGCGCGTATTCGAGTGGCGGCGCGATACTAGTAAAAAAAGAAAAAGTATACGCATTGCCACCAGCACGCACCACGCCGCACAGAAAAAACCCCAACACGACGGCTGTGATAAAAACTTTGCGCGAGAAAAAGGCGCCCGTGATACTGGCGCCAAGTAAAACTGACAATAGTACAAATAACGCATGCAGCGCCCACGCCTGCAAACCGCACGCGATACCTACCACAAACGCGAGTGCGCTCCACAACGCCACATCGCGAGATGTGAGGTATTGTGCAAAAGAAATGTTTGTGCTATTTGAGCGATCTTTGGAGTACATTAATATATTTCAAATCCGTTCTCCAACCAAGCGCACCAAATAGTATAAATTTTCTTTTGAGGATTTTAGAGTAAAGATTTTTGTACTCCGCTATCAAGTGCTTCGTTGACCATGCGGTCAGCGTCCTTGTTTTTCTCGCGTGGCACATGTGTGAAAGTCACCTCACCAAAATCAATCATCAGATTCCATACCTTGAGAAAGAGTGGGATAATGTTTTCATTTTCCACTTTGTATTCATGACAGAGCTGGCGGCACGCAAGCTCTGAGTCCATGCGCACCTCGATGTGCATCGTTTTTGTTTTGTCTTTACCAAAAAGTTGCTTTGCCTTTTTGAAGGCAAAAATAATCGCCTCGTATTCAGCTTCGTTATTGGTCCGTACACCGAGCGGCTCGCCGTATGCCTTGGTCACCTGACCCCGCTCGTCGACAAACGCCACCCCGAGTGCCGCCGGCCCCGGATTGCCCCGCGACCCCCCGTCAGTGTAGACAACGATTTTTTTGTTACTCATATATCTAATTTGGACAATTGAAACCCTTTATCTCCTTGCCAACAATAGGGCGCGAAAAACCCTCGGAGTCAACACACCATTGGTTAAGTAGCTCACCGCTACTAGATCTTTCAAATGGATTCTTGAGAAACCCCGAAGCAACCCACTGTGAAGGATTTTCTCTCCCCTTGTAATCATACTGAAATTTCGGTTCTCCATGCTGCGAATAACAGATATGGTCGGGCAAGTCTTGACCTAAGGCAATTTCAAGTCCAGCCCATCTTTCTGCTGGAGTATTACCATGTACGATAGGGTATTTTGCTCCATGACTATCGTAATAAAGCTCCATAGTTGTGCGTAATGAAGAAAGAGTTCTCTTTATCTGACAATCATGGCCGCAACTCGCATTGGCAACAAATGTCAAAAAAGAAAATATGCTTAGCAGAGCAACTATATATATGATATGTTCAACTACTCGCCTGCCATCTTTACCACCCCTCAGCGTGGTATAAATTAGCAAAAATACTGCGAGTACAAGGGTGATAACTGGTAAAAAGTAAATATAATATTTAATCTGATGTAAAATATTTGACCACTTTTGCCACTCTGACAATCGAGCTAGATAACAGGCTGAGTAACCATCGGGCGGGAGAAATACTAAGGCACCAATAAACAATATGGGAAGAAGCAACGCAAAAACATAAAACGATTTAATACCTTTTGTAGAGCTTCTAATATTGTCTCGTAAACGCCGAGAGAAAAGGGGCCAATAAAACACCAGCGCTACAATGCCAAGTTCTAGTAAGAGATAGACAACTCTTTCCATTGTTGTATTATGACAAATATCCTACCTGGCGCAACCAATAATTGTTTTCCCACTCCCACAGAGTTTTGGCGGCGTTAAACGCTTTCATATCATTGAAATAGTATGGGAACTCGCGCATCTCGACAACACCCTCTACCTTACCCCAATCATGCCGATCTTCTTCACAAGTCTTTTTACCATTGGGGCGAATCTTGGCCCGACCACCTTTCTCACGCAGTTTTGACCCACACAGCGTACATACTTTGTGCTGATCGATACGCAAGATCCATCGCGTCTCAATTTGGCGTGGTAATTTGAGAGCAAGCTTTACATCATACTCTTGGAGCGCCTGCACATACGCTGCTGTCTGCAAATTGTATTCAGGATAAAACCCTGTAGAAGTTTTGATATCGAGTACACCAAACTTGCCATCAATCTCTGCTAGAGCATCAACAGTCCCTGCGTAGCGCTGACGCCCTGACCAAACCTGCTGCTCAATATATGCGGGGTGGAAAAAAATCTTCCGCTCTTCGTAAAACTCTTGAAACTTATCGACCGCTGGCTTTATTGATTTGGGGATAGTCACCTTCTCGCCTACCGCCAACTTTTGCACTGTCTCGTGCACGAGTGTTCCCTCAAGCGCTGACTTTTCTTTGACAGCTTCAGCGGCCTCAAAGGAACCCATCTCGCGGAAAAAGTTTTGGAGTGCTGGCTTTGACTTAACTTCGAGGATTTTTGTGACGCGCGGATACCACCGCCCCCCTATCTCGTAGCCGTTTTTTTCTTTAAAATCGTTGCCATCAATATGCCGCATTTGGGCAGTATAGCACTATTTCTTGGGCTCGAAAAAGGTGAGGGAGGAGAGAATGACCTCCGAACTTCTATCATTGCCTGGATCTATTGTGACAGAAAGAACTTTATTTTGTTCGAGACGAAAAAGCACTTCTCGTTCTCCAATAAATGGGCCTGAATCCGGCTTACAATCATAAGCCGTTTTGCCTAATAATATTTTTGAATCGCAATGATCCCAAAAACCGGCTTGATTCACCTCGTCATCAACTATTTTCTGAAATAGGTTAAACCCTGGCGTTGTTATAAGAATAATATCCATTGATAAATCATACCCTACTGTTTTCTCATCAGTCTGGAGAAATATTGATACTCCTTTTACTGGAAGTCCTTCTTTTGTATCATCAATGGCTTCTTGTTCGAATTCATATGCTTCTGGGTACTTAAACATAAACCCATACTCTTCGTTACGATAAGTCTTCCAGCCTGCAGTATTGACAACATCGTCCGCGTTGTGGGCGGGCGTGGTACCGGTGACTCCTACTGGCTGGTCGAAATATCTTGTGTCTTCTTCTATAAGATATGTCTGCGCCGCATAGTAGACAACGAGTAAAATCGCAAATGCGACAAGAATAAAATAAAGAAACCAGCGATTGGGATGAAGGGTTTTGAGCAAGATCATATATCCATTTTACACTATTAATCGACGCAGAGAAGGCCTTTGACCTGCCCTTGGCGCACAAAATAATTGCACCCCAAACTTAAAGTCTGTGTAGAGCATTGCCCCTCCATAAATAGAGCTTGCCCTGATGAGAGTGTCTCTTTGTCACGCACCGAAAGACTTGCCGCGCAATCGCCCTGACACTCGGCCGAATCGCTGCACGCTTTTCCCGCATCAGCGGTCTTTACATTGCACCTGCGTACAATCGTATCACCAAAAAATCCCCAATCACCACCCTGATCCGTACATTCGAGTTCGGTCCGCGCAGTGCCAACTTGTTGCTGTGGTGCTGGGTGTTTGCGCTTTGCGCGAAGTGAATAAAAAAGCTCATCGCCAGTAAACTCATATTCTTGGCTGATAGAAAAATCCGTAATCGCCCACAAAAGACCGAGTGCTACCATGATAGGTAGCACTACGGCCCAGAAAAACCAACGGTTGGGGTGAATGGTCTGAAACATACTAGTATTATCCCACGCGCGCCTTGCTTTTGCGAAGCGCATCAATACCTGGCAAGGTGCCGTCGGCCAAAAAGTCGAGCATGGCACCACCTCCAGTAGAAACATGGAAAAAACTTTTACCAATACGCATCTGGTCGAGTACTTCGAGCGTATCACCGCCGCCAATAATAACTTTGCCCTTTGCGCGCGCAAGTAATCGTAACAAGTCGCGTGTTCCCTGATCGTGCCCGCCTTCCAAATAACCTAGCGGGCCGTTCCACAAAATAGTTTTGGCGGTACGCACAATATCCCCAAGTACTGCGATGGTCTGGGGGCCAATATCATAGATACAATCATTTTTACCGATCTCGAACGCGCTCTCTACCCTACCCTTGTCTCCCAAACGCACATCAAATGGCAATATGATTTTTTTAGACAATAAAAAGTGCTTTTGAATATCTCTCAACGCTTTTTTCTCGTACAAAGATTTACCTACCTCCAAATCATGTGCGGCCAAAAAAGTATTGGCAAGCACGCCGCCAACAAATACCGCGTCTGCACGCGGTACAAATTTTTTGAGAAGCGCAAACTTGGTATCAAATTTTGCCCCGCCCACTATCACCAAAAAAGGTTTTGAGGGGTTGAGTACATGTGAGAGCTTTTCTACCTCGCGCCGAAAAAGAGGGCCCGCATACGACGCGAGATATGTTGGGACACCAACGATTGACGCATGATCACGATGAGAGACACTGAATCCTTCGTTTATATAGAGATCACCAAATGATGCGAGCAGACGGGCAAACTGTGGATCATTTTTTTCTTCACCTTTATGAAAACGGATATTTTCGAGCAGTACAATATTTTTTTCCGCGAGCATTCGGATCTTTTCTGCATCATACGAAGCGTCAAAAGTAACGGGCGCGCCGAGCATTTGCCCGATCTCACGCGTGAGCGGTTTAAATGAAAGCTGATGCTTTTTCTCATCTTCAATGTGCGCGAGAAGCACGATGCGCGCACCGCGTGCCCGCAATAGTTTGATAGTAGGCACGGTGTGCTTGATGCGAAAACTATCTTTGATACGGCCACCCTTGAGCGGCTCGTTGAAATCAACACGCACAAGTGCCGTCTTGCCCCGAAGATTTTTTGGTATATCTACGAATTGGTATTGGCGCATTGGAGTATCGCTATAAATGATTTGGGGTTAAGGCTTTCGCGACCCACCAACAGCCCCGCGATATCACGCTCGACAAGAAAACTCGCGGCATTTTGCGGTGAGGTAGACCCGCCGTATAAAACGCGGAGCGATTTGGCGCGTGCCGAGCCAAATCGTGCGGCTACCGTTTTTTTAATAAAAAGCGCTGCCTCTGCGGCATCTTTAGGAGTCGCCGCTTTGTGTCCCGCGCCCACCGCCCACAGAGGTTCGTAAGCAATCACCAAACGCCCCGCCTCCGCTTGCTTTACAAGCAAGAGCGCTCGCTCAAGCTGCCCGCGAATAACCGAGAAAAAAATGCCATCTGGATCGCGTGCGTCTTCACCGACACATAGAATGGGAGTAAGTTTGGTGTCGAGCGCGCGGCGTATTTTTTTGGCAATCATGTCATCAGTCTCGCCCAACGCCCGTCGCTCCGAATGACCGATGATGACATATTGTACTCCGAGACTTTTGAGCATCGGACCTGATACTTCACCAGTATACGCACCGTCCTTTTCCCAAAAAATATCCTGCGCGCCAAGCGCAAAAGAATTTGAGCGCGGGGTAAGTGCAAGATACGGAAATGGAGGCACTATCACTACATCAGTATGCTTGAGTGCTGCTTTAGCGCGCGCAAGTTGTGAAAAATAGCTTACTACACTCCCCTTATCCACGGGATTCATTTTCCAATTGGCTACGATGAGTTTTTTCATATTATTATGCCGCCCGTAAATATTCCGCCGCCGCCTCGGGTGAAACCTCGACTACACGGATGCCAGCGCCATGTTCTACCCCACCGAGTGTAGATGTCTTGGGAAATATTTCGACATGCCAGTGATAGTAACGATAATCTTGCCTGTCGACAGGAGCGGTATGAATAAAAAAATTGTACGACGCATCGCCGATGACTTTTTTGAGACGGCGAAGCGCCGCGGTGAGCGCGTCGGCAAGATAGAGCCGCTGTTCTTCGGTTATTTCTTCAAAATGTGAATTGTGCGCTCGAGGAAAAATGCGAAGCTCGAAAGACGCGTGTGGCGCATAGGGTGTCATCACCACGAACTCGTTGTTGCGATACACGAGGCGCTCGCCGGAAACTTCTTCTGCTTCAATAATCTCGCAATGCACGCAGGTAGCTTTTTTCTCAAACCACGCGCGGGATCCTTCGATTGACCGCAACACATCATGTGGTACAAACGGCAACGCCAAAATCTGCGAATGCGGATGCCAAATGGATGCGCCCGATGCCGCCCCATGATTATGAAACACTAAAACATAATTCAAACAGTCTTCATCTTTGTGCGCCAAGATTCTATCTTGATACGCGCGCACCATGAGCTCTGCTTGTTCTGGTTTCATGTCCGCCAAAAAAGTATTGTGATCGCGTGGGATTACTACTTCATGAAAACCGACCGCTAACATATTGCGTACAAGTCCTTCACCGGGCGGCACAGGGCAGATACCATGATGTTTGGTAACCAACGGATATTTATTGGGGATCACCTGCAGTGCCCATGTTTTTGCTATTGATCCCTCCCCGCGCTCACCGTCCTGCCCATACCATATAAGTGGTTCGCCATTGTCTGCTTTTTGCGGATCTTCAAAGGGACAATCTTTTTTTGGCGTTGGTTTGCCAATATCAAGATTGAATTGGTTGGGTCTATGCGCGCGACCAGGAGCTACGAGCACCCAGTCTCCGCTCACAGGATTTTGCCGGAGTTCTGAAGACTGATTCATAAAGATTATTTGTCGTACTGTCTCGTGATAAGCCCCCACCGAATCTTGACCGTCTCCCACAGTACGCCGATGTATCCTGAAAGTTTTACATGGCTCGCCGTGTCATTGACCCAATACGCATCAACAATAGCGATCGAAAAACTAAAATGCCGCGCAAGTGCGAGCGCCTCAATATCAAACCCCCACCTGTCAATTTTAGAAACGGTAAAAATTTTCTCTGCTGCTTTTTTATTAAATGCCTTAAACCCGCACTGGGTGTCCCAAATGCCATAGACAGCAACAATCTGAATAAAGAGATTGCCCAAATCGCCCATCATGCGTTTTGCAAACGGTTGGGGTACGGCTTGCCTCGCGCCTGGCGCGTCTTTGGCATCACGCGAGCAGATAACGATATCTTTGCCGGCATCAAAGAGTGGCTTCATCTTGGCAAAATGCCCGATGTCGGTCGAATTGTCAGCGTCGGTAAAAAGACGAACTTGCCCGCGGGCGGCGAGCATCCCCTCGCGCACCGTATACCCCTTGCCGCGATTTTGCTTACGATCAATGACGCGAACATTGTCTTTGCCCAACGCGAACGTCTGTGCCACACCAGCAGTGCCGTCTTTTGCGCCATCAATAGCAATAATAACCTCCCAAGAAAATGACTGCGCTTTGAGCCACTTTTCTATAGCTGCAAGAGTAATGCCAATGCGTTTTTCTTCGTTGTATGCGGGTATAATAACTGAAAGATAGGGCTCCATGTCCCTTATAGTAGCATATTTTTTCGCCGCTCCAAGTAGCTTTGGAGGATAATGGCGGCCGCTGACGCGTCAATCGCGCCCTTGGTACCCCCCTGCCGCGTTACCTCACTCGACGACAAAAATTCATCTTCAAGCTCGACAGGCAAACCGAGCGATTCGAGATCTTTTGCAAACGCGCGCACCGTGGCAGTCATATCAGTATCGTGCATATCACCGAGAGCACGCGGTAAGCCCACTACAATGCATGCAATCTCTTCTTTTTTTACTAAATCACCAATATCATCTACGAGCCGCTTGGTATTTTCAATGATTTTATGCGGAAACGCCATCGTGCCCGCATCATCAGAAAGCGCGAGTCCTACGCGCTTCCCACCATAATCAATACCGAGAAAACGAGTCATGATCAACCATTTTTTACTTGAGCATTTTCACTAGGACAAATAGTCCAGCCAATTGCCGATGCCATCCCTGTTTGCCAAACAATGTAAAGTACACCGTATTCGGAGAAGACACTTTTTAGGAAAAGAATATGAATATCAGTCAAAAAAGAAAGCGCAAGAACTCCGCCAAGAGTAGTGAGTAATAAAAATGGGATCGGTCTTATTTTTACAAGACAGTATGAGAATGCGGTCAACATGAACATTGCCCCAACACAACCTGCAATAAAAAACATAATCAACGAAAGAGGAATTTCCGCAAAATAAAGCAAAATGACAGAACAATAAGCGATCATGTATGCACCCCCGGAACCAATAATCCAAAGGATGATGGAGCGGGCATTGAATCGTCTCTTATATAATAAAAATGGCATCGCCATTACGATACCGAATATAAACCCTGGAACATAAATAGGATATAGATCTGCCCAATCCAAGCTTTTAAATATATCCAGATTCAAAACTACCAGCCCAACCGACGAGATCAGCCCGGACAGAAGACCGAAGCACCCAAAAAGAAGTGACCCCCTCACTCTACTTTTCATTGATCTAATCGTAACACAAACACCTAAATAATAGTGATAATCTCGGCGCCGTTTTTGGTTACTAAAATAGTGTGTTCAAAATGTGCGGCGGGCTTTTTGTCGCGTGTTGACCACACCCAACCGTCTTTGCTCACTTTGATTTTTGGCGAACCCAAAGTCACCATGGGTTCGAGCGCGATGACCATGCCTTCTGATAAAACTTCGCGTGTGCCACGCTCACCCCAATTGGGGATTTCAGGGTCTTCGTGTACCTTATCACCCACACCATGTCCTACAAGTTCATGTACCACGCCAAATCCCTCACCTTCTACATAGGTTTGTACTGCTTCACCAATGTCACCGATATGCGCGCCATCATGCACGACACCGATACCAAGCTCGAGGGCGCGGCGAGTAACCTCGATCAATTTCTTTTTGTCGTCAGAGATATTGCCAACGGGTACCGTAATCGCCGTGTCAGTAAAAATGCCCTCGTACTGCATACCAATATCAAGACCTACAATATCACCCTCTACTAAAATCCGCTCGCCCGGAATCCCGTGCACCACCTCATCGTTTACTGATACGCAAAGCGTCGCGGGGTATTTCATCTTTGTCCCTTCGGTTTGATAGTTTTTAAACGATGGCGTCCCTCCTGATTTTTTTATTAACTCTTCAGCAAGACAATCAAGCGCACCAGTAGTAACACCGGGCGCTACCCGATCACGCACGGCTAAAAGAACCGCGGCAAGGCGCTTACCACCTTCTCGAAGACTCGCGAGTTGTGCATCATTTTTTATTTTCATGTATTGATACTTGCAATCTTTTTCTGCACACGCTCGCAAATCTCTTCGGGCGTCCCTTCGCCAGATACATCAAGAACCTGTACACCAAGCGCTACTGCATAGGGGATAATTTCCTTGGTGTGACGCATATACTCGATAAGACGCTTTTCTATGATATCTTCTTTGTCGAGCACTCTCTTCATAAGTTCGCCTCCGCACACGGGGCAAAAATCCATCGCGTCATTTTCAGGATTTGAGATGAGTGGCTGACCACATTTTTTGCACACACGGCGGCGTGAATTACGATTGATGGAAACTTCTGCCGGCACATCGATATGCACGATCACCAGAGCCCCATCGCCGTAGAGATTTGATAAAAATGGGATGATAAATTCCGCCTCGTCTCTCGTGCGCGGAGATCCTGACAAAATGATACCGAATCCTTCGTGTGCTATTTTTTGGATACCGTCAGTAATGATCTGCATCTTGAAATGCGAACCTGTCAGAAGCCCTTTTTCAAAGCGTTCACGCTCGAGCTGTATCTCGGGTTCATCTTTTCGCCTTGGATCATAGAGCGCGCGCTCAATCGCGCGACCCGTGTCAAAATGACGATATCCGGGTTTTGATTCAGAAAAAAGTGTCGCCTGTGTGCCTTTGCCAGCTCCCGGCGGGCCGATGAAGATGATAACAGCAGGGCGGGGCGGGGTCATGCCTCTAGTATTGCATGCTCTCGTATTTTCACAAATTGTAGGTCTTCTCGCCACGACGCCTAATATACACGATGCGCGTGACGGAATCGTCTTGAAAAAATACTATACGGATATTTCCCTTTCGTACACGAAAAAGCTTGTATTCATCTTTCAGTTTCTTTACATCAAGATCACGAGTATCGTTTGATAACACTTTTTCGATGATATGATTGACAACTTCCCGCTCTTTTTGGGAAAGTTTTCGTAGAAACTTTTCAATCTTATCCACGAAGCTTCTTCAACACTCTCAATACATCGGTTGCGGGAACGCCTTTTGGATGAAGCGTGCGGAAATCAGCGACTGTCTCCCACACACCTTCATCGCCCCATTCATCAACAGGAACCATTTTAAAAATAGGCTTTGAGCGGCGAACTACCACAAAAGATCGCCCCTTTTGAACTTGAGCGATGTATTTATCAGCATCTTCTCGTAACTCCTTAAACCCCACAATATTTGTTTTCATACACAAAGTTTATCTTAAGATAATCTTTTGTCAAGGGAAGTTGCGTCCTAAAAAATTAGTATCAATATACATATCAATGAACACTACGCCCAATACCATGAATAACAAGGAAAGAATAAATAGCACGATATATTTTATTCGTTGAGGATTTTCTTTTGACTGAGACGCCTTACTTGCAAAGTATATTCCGAAAGAAGTGCCAATCGGGATGATACTAGCGAACAACCCCATCCAAAAAGAAACGCTGAGGGTTGCAAGAATGCCTATACTTAACAAGATTGCCCGCTCCGCACCTTTACTCATATCACAATAGTACCCTTAAAAAACGAATTCTACTAATGATGGGAACTCGTTTTTAACGGCATCTAGTCGTATTCTCGAAGAGTCATCTGCGCGCGCACTTGCTTGATGGTTTCAATAACCACCGAGACTACGATGAGGAGCGCGGTACCACCAAGAGCGAGCGCTTGCGTACCGGTGATCGTTTGCATGGCGAGCGGCAAAACCGCGATAGCGCCCAAGAAAAGTGCGCCGACAAGCGTGATGCGTGTAATGAGTTTGCGAAGGTAGTCAGAGGTTGAAGGACCAGGACGAATGCCGGGAATGAACCCGCCTTGTTTTTGCAAGTTTGAAGAAATGGCGTCAGGATCAAATGTCACCGATGTATAGAAGTAAGTAAACAAAAATACCAGCAAGAAATACACGCCCCCATAAATCCATTGATTGCTTGCAATGTTCAAGATTGTGGCTCCCGCACTCGCGATCGCCGGATATTTTGACGATGCAAACATCTGACCGATGAGTGACGGGAAAAGTAAAATCGAGATCGCGAAAATGATTGGAATTACGCCAGCTTGGTTTACACGAAGTGGAAGATAGGTCGAAACACCACCATACATCTTCATGCCGCGCACACGCTTGGTATACGAGATTGGGATCGGTCGTTCTGCCTCGGTAATGATAACAGTGCCCGCGATGATGAGGGGTGCTGCAATCAAAAACGCGAGGATAGTCGGTAATTGTGAAGCATCATAGGCAAAAAGTGTCTGCCCAATACTCGAGGGGACGCCTGCTACGATACCAGCAAAAATCAAAAGTGAGATACCGTTGCCGATGCCATATTCGGATACCACCTCGCCAATCCACATAAGAAAGATTGCGCCTCCGGTAACCACTATCAAATTGGTAAACAAATCAAAACCACCCAGCTGACCAATCTGATTTTGCTGTACCAAAAGCGCCAAAAGCGCGTATCCTTGGAGAAACGCGAGAGGAACCGCAAGCAGGCGCGAATACTGATTGAACCTTTTGCGGCCTGCCTCCCCGTCTTCTTGATACATCTCTTTGAGTGAAGGAAAGATCATAGTGAAAAGCTGCATGATGATAGACGCGGTGATATAGGGCCCGACGCCAAGCATCACAATCGAGACATTGTCGAGTGCGCCTCCGGAAAAAATATTGAGAAGACCTAAAAAGTTACTATCAGAGAGGTCGCGTCGAATCCGTGGATCAAAAGCTGGTATAGGAATAATGGCGAGAAAGCGAAAGAAAGCCAAAAATCCGAGCACGACGAGGATGCGTCTGCGTAAATCCTTGTCTTTGAGTGCCTGCCACATATTTGCCATAGTTATTTTTGAAGATTAGCTGATATTTCGCAGCCTTTAATTGTGAACGCTGAAATAGTACCAGGGCCTACGATTTTGATAGCGGGAATCTTGCCACCTATGCGCTTGATAAGATCTCTTTTGTAGAGCTCTTTGGGAGTGATAGTCTCGCCCTTGCCAAACTTCTTTGCGATAGCTGAAAGTTTGATAGAGATCCGCATGCGCGGGATAAAGTACACGGCGTGACCTCGGCGCTTTGGAATCTTCATGATGACATCGCGCATCTCAGGGCGAATGCGGCGACCAGCGCGCGCTTTCTGACCCTTGATACCACGGCCGGAAAAACTACCGCGCTTACCGCCGCGTCCGATGCGTACTGCTTTTTTACGGGGGTTAGCCGTTTTTACGCTGTGTAATTGCATATGGTCGTAATTGTTTGAGTGCCAAAATGGCAGCTCGCGCATTGTTAAGCTTATTGGTCGTGCGCGACAACAGTTTCGCGCTCGCATTCTCAATACCGGCAAAATCAAGCACCGTCCGGATAGGGCCGCCTGCTACCAACCCGCGACCCTCTCGTGCAGGTTTGAGAAGCAACCGCGTCGCACCAAGCTTTGCCTCCACCTCGTATGGAATTGATTTTGATTTGGTGATTGGTACGACAATAACCGATGCGCGAGCGACGCGAAGTGCCTTCTCGATTGATTTCGCCGTATCGTTGCCTTTGGCAACACCGACGCCTACGCGACCGAGCTTATCACCGTAGACAACAGTCGCGCGAAAACTAAAGCGGCGACCGCCTTTCATAACACGCGCTACACGACGAAGATCGATAAGGCGATGATGCCCCTCTTCTACGGGACGCTCTCGGCGTGGTCGGTTTGGTGGTCGTCCTCCGGACCGTTGTTGTGGTTGTGGTGACATATAATTAAAATTCTAATCCTCCCGCGCGAGCCGCTTC
This sequence comes from Patescibacteria group bacterium, assembly GCA_038064855.1. Classification (NCBI taxonomy): domain Bacteria; species Patescibacteria group bacterium. Next base: position 88,122 of record JBBTSE010000002.1, on the reverse strand, counting down.
GGCAAACGCGCGAACACGCCCATGATACTGATAACCTCCGCGATCAAATACTACTTTGGAAATACCCTTGACCTTGGCCTTCTCTGCCATAAGTTTACCGAGAGCTTTTGCGCGATCCTGCTTGGTGCCTTTGATCTTCATCGCCATGTCAGAAAGACCGACGAGCGTCTGACCTTTTTTGTCGTCGATGATCTGCACCTGAAGATAGCGAGAAGAACGAGAAAGAGCAAGGCGCGGACGAGCGTCAGTTCCTGATACCTTCGCGCGTACGCGGCGGTGGCGATTGGCAATGCGTTGTTTGGGTGTCTGTTTCATAGATTATGCACCTGTCGATGCCTTCTTACCCGCTTTTCTGCGCACGACTTCGCCCGCGTAGCGAATGCCTTTGCCCTTATAAGGCTCCGGCTTCTTGAGCGCACGAATCTCTGCTGCGGCCTTTCCTACTGCGTCCTTTGAAATACCTGACACCAAAATGGTGTTTTTCTCAACTTTGAGATCAACGCCGTCTGGTGCCGGAAAAAGAACGGGGTGGGAAAACCCGAGAGCTAATTCTACATCTTTACCTTTTTGCGTCGCGCGATATCCTACACCTTCAATCTCAAGCTTGATATCGTAACCGACCGTCACACCTTTTACCATATTGGCGATATGCGCGCGCATCGTACCCCAGAGCTTGAGCGCGTCGCGCGTTTGGTGCAATGGCGAGACCGTCACGATTTTGTTTTCTTCGGTGACACCAATATCAAAAGGAAGTGCGCGCCCGAGCGCACCCTTGGGTCCTTTGACTTCCACAAAACCAGCGCTGACCGCGATGGTCACACCTTCAGGAAGTACTACGGGTTGTTTGCCGATACGACTCATAATAGTTACCAAACTTCAAATAATACTTCGCCACCGACACGAGCCTTACGCGCCTCTTTGTCAGTCATCAACCCTTTTGAGGTTGAGATAATTTGTGCACCATACCCGTGTTTAATCGAATGGATCTCGCCGGCACCACGATACACACGGCGTGAGAGCTTTGAGATACGGCGCATGCCATCAATGCGACCCTCACCTTCTGGATTGTATGCCAAAGTTACTTCGATAAAACGCTTTGCGCGCTTGCCTCTTCGGTCGATCTTTTTAATATAGAAAGATTGCTCGAGAATTTTTGAGACCTCCCACAAAAATTTTGAATACGGAACAAGCGTTGATTCTTTGCCAACGGCTTGCGCGTTTGCCACGCGTACCAAAAAGTCTGAAAGTGGATCTCTTACCATGATGATTTTTTAATACCGGGTAGCATGCCTTCGTTGGCAAGTTCGCGGAAACAAATACGGCAAAGATCGAAATCACGCATATAGCCGCGCTTGCGGCCGCAACGAAAGCATCGGCGAACGAGTCGCGTCGAGAACTTTGGTTTGCGTGTTGCGCGTACGCGCACTGATGTTTTTGCCATATAAGGTCGCTCTAGTATACTGAAAAAATTACTTTTTAGCAAGCGGGAACCCGAGTAAACGAAAGAGAGTTTCAGCTTTTTGCTTCGACCCTGCATTGGTCACCACTGATACCTGAATGCTGTAGATACGGCGCACATCCTCACCGATCATCTCAGGGAAAATGATGTGCTCGCGAATACCCACATGCAAGTTGCCATGCTCGTCTACACATGAGAGCGGGATACCGCGAAAGTCGCGCATACGAGGAATCGCTGAGCCTACAAAACGGTCAAGAAAATCATTCATGCGTTTGCCACGCAGTGTCACGCGATAGCCCACCAGCGAGCCGACGCGCGTCTTGAATGATGCGATAGCAATGCGTGCAGGACGCTTTTGCGGTTTCTGGCCGGTCACTATTTCCAAGAAACGCGCCATGTCTTCGCGCTCTTTGTCATCTTTGAGTCGCCCTACACCGGCATTTACGATCACTTTAAGAATACGGGGAACGGCAAATACGCTCTTAACGCCATGTTCCTTTTGGAATGCCGCGATTGCTTTTTCTTTGTATATTTCTGAAATTCGTTTCATATAATCTCCTATGAAAGACTTGCCTTACATTTCTTGCATACACGCGACTTTACGCCTTCGTGTAATTCAAAACCTACGCGCGTTACCTTGCTACATGCGGGACAAAGTACTTGTACATTGGCCGCCCACACAGGATGGATGACTTTTACGCGCTGACCTTTCTGCCCGCCACGCTTGGCGCGTGTATGACGCATCTTTTCGTTGACACCTTCGACAACTACTTTTTCGAGATCGGGAAAGGTACGAAGGATCTTGCCTTTTTTACCATGGTCCTTCCCTTTCATGACGACGACAGTATCGCCTTTTTTGAGTTTGAGCGTGTTCATATGTTTAGAGTACCTCCTCCGCAAGTGAAATAATCTTGGTGTATCCGAGGTCACGCAACTCGCGCGCGATAGGACCAAAAATACGACCGCCTCGTGGCTCGCCCTTTGCGTCAATCACCACCGCCGCGTTGTCATCAAAACGGATGTACGAGCCGTCTTTGCGGCGTAATGGTGCGCGTTGGCGCACGATGACCGCGCGAACGATTTCTTTTTTCTTGAGAAGTTTGCGGGGTTCGGCTATCTGTACTGATGCAACCACAATGTCGCCGATGCGCGCATAGCGCTTGCGAGTACCACCGAGCACCTTAAATACACGGATGATGCGTGCACCCGTATTATCTGCTACTACCAATAGTGATCGTGGTTGTACCATAGAATCTCCTTATGTGGTTTGCTTTACCGCTGTCCAGCGCTTGTCGCGCGACATACGAGGAATCGGCATTAAGATGACCTTGTCCCCTTCTTTCAAAGAGTTGTCCTCAATATGCGCCTTATAGCGCTTTGAGACACGCATAAACTTATGATATTTGGGGTGTTTTTTCAAACGCGCAACCTCAACAACCACGGTCTTTTGCATTTTGGCCGAGACTACCGTACCTTTTAATTTTTGGATGTGTTTGGTAATCATGATTTTTTCTCTCCCATAAGTGTGAGAATGCGTGCGCGTTCTCGCTTTAATTCACGCACCTCTTTGACATTCTTGGAACGCGCGCGGAGGTGGTGAAAAGTGGACTCGGCGATCTTTTGATTGGTTGTCTTCAAAATATCGAGGAGTTCAGTATCAGTCTTTGTTCGTAATTCTTTTGCTTTCATATATATCTCCTTACCCGCGGATTACAAACTTGGTTTTGACGGGTAATTTGGCGCCTGCCTTGCGCATCGCCTCGCGTGCCGCCTCTTGGGTCATGCCGTCTACCTCAAAGAGTACGCGACCGGGACGCACAGGAAACACATAGTGGTCAGGCGCACCCTTACCGCCACCCATAGTTACTTCCGGAGGGCGACGCGTGATTGGCTTGTCAGGGAAAATGCGGATCCAGAGCTTGCCAGTCTTTTGCATACAACGCGTAAGGACCTTGCGAGCTGCTTCGATCTGGCGCGAGTTAACCCACGCAGCGCTGTCAGCCTTGAGACCGTATTGACCAAAAGACACTTTAACGCCACGCGTCTCAACAATGCGCTTGCGAGAGCGCCCCTTTTGCCATTTGCGATGCTTGACCTTTTTTGGGACTAACATAATTATTTCTCCTTGCGTCCTTTCTTATCATCGGCAAATACCTCGCCTTTATACAGCCAAACTTTGATGCCGACGGTACCATATGGCAATATGGCACGCTCTCTGGCAAATTCTACATCGGCACGCATGGTCTGCAACGGAATCGATCCGTCACGAAGCCATTCGACGCGACCCATCTCTGAGCCATCAAGACGGCCCGAGACTTGGATACGAATACCCTTGGCCGCGCCCGAGGTCATCACCTTTTGGATGTTTATCTTGAGTGTGCGACGAAACGGTAGGCGTTTTTCGAGGTCTTGTGCTACCAGACGCGCAACCGATGCGGCGTCACCAAATGGATTACGAACTTCCTCAATCGTGATGCGAAAATCTTTAATGGCAAACTTTTTGTGAATATCTTTTTTGAGACGCTCAATCCCCTCACCGCCACGACCGATCAAAAGACCGGGGCGGGGTGTGCGGATAATCACTTGCATGGCGTTGCGTGAGCGCTCGATCTCAATACCAGAAATCATCTGCACACGAAGTTTTTTCATCAACCATTCGCGAAGTGTGACATCTTCTTTCAAAAAAGTAGTGTATTGTTTCGTGTTAAACCAGCGTGAGCGCCAGTCACGAAGGATCCCAACTCTATGTGCGTATGGATGTACTGAATGTCCCATATTATTTTTTACCTCCTGACATTGGCTCTTGAGCTTCAAGAGTTAATGAAATATGACTCGTGCGCTTGCGGATAGGAAACGCTCGTCCACGCGCGCGTGGCATCGAGCGCTTGAGCGTACGACCTTCATCCACACGAAAATCAGTGATGACGAGCGGAATCGCCTCGGCAACCTTGGCATTGTGGCGAGCGTTGGCAACGGCACTGCGGATCAATTTTAAAATCGGCTCGGCGCCGCGCTTTGGAAGCGAGCGGAGTTGTACCTCGGCTACACGCACATCCATACCTTTGACCATATCAGTAACCAAGCGCACCTTGCGGGGTGCGATGCGGAGCGAATTGAGATATGCGTGAACTTTGGTCATATATATTATTTAGTAGCGGTACCAGCTTTGACAGCTTTTGCGGCATCTTGCTCTTTGACCTTTGCTGCCGCTTCGATTTCTTTCTGCATCTTACCGCCATGGCGGGTAAACTTGCGTGTAGGACTAAACTCACCCAAGCGGTGCCCGACCATTTCTTCGGCAATCGTGACATTGATAAAATCTTTGCCGTTATGTACGCCAAATGTATTCCCAATCATCTCAGGAGAGATTTGAGAAGAACGCGCCCAAGTTTTAATAACCGTCGCCTTTGCGTTCGCGGGAAGTTTTTTGACCTTGGCCAAAAGTTTTGCGTCGATATAGGGTCCTTTTTTGAGTGATCGTGACATAATTTCAGATTAACCGTTTTGCTTGGTTGGACGACGCTTGATAATAAACTGCTGTGAGTACTTCTTCTTGTTGCGAGTTTTTACACCACGCGTACCCTTACCCCACATGTTCTTGGGACGCCGCGTACCTTGCGGTTGTGCGCCTTCACCACCACCGTACGGGTGATCGACAGGATTCATAGCTGATCCACGAACAGTCGGGCGAATACCAAGCCAGCGCGAGCGGCCTGCCTTGCCGATTGTGATAAACATATGCTCTTCATTTGAAAGCGCGCCAACCGTCCCCCACACCGCAGAAGATATCTTGCGTACTTCTTTTGACGGCATTTTCAGAGTCGTGGTACGGCCTTCCTGCGCTACAACCTCGGCTGACGATCCAGCTGAGCGAATCATGCGACCGCCACCACCCGGTTTGAACTCGATATTGTACACATAGGTGCCCGGCACCATGCGTGAGAGCACGGTCGCGTTGCCCGGCTTTACGGGAGCTTTTTCAGAATACAAAATAGTTGACCCTTGCTTCATCTCGCGGCCAGCGAGTACATAGCGCTTCTCACCGTCAGGGTAGATAACGAGCGCGATAAATGCGGTACGGTTTGGATCATACTCAATAGAAGCGACGCGGCCTGGAATGTCGCGCTTGTCATACGCAAAAGAAACAATGCGATAGACGCGCTTGTGACCACCACCCTTGTGACGCACCGTGATACGGCCCGCGCTGTTGCGGCCAACATGGCGCTTACGCCCCTGCGTCAAACTCTTTTCAGGCTTCGCACCGTGCGTCAAAACTTCCCGGTAGTTGATACCAGTCATGTGCCTGCGTGATGGAGTTGTAGGTGCGTAGGATTTCATAAGTAATTAAAAAATATCGATGGCCTCGCCTTTGCGGAGTGCCACCACCGCCTTTTTATACCCTCTTTTAACACCCACCGTCAACCCACGGCGGCGTGGTTTTTCATGCGCAGTCACAATACGGACACCGGTAACATGCACTTTGTACGCGCGCTCGACTGCCTTACGAACTGCTTGTTTGTTGGCTGTCGTAGCAATACGAAATACATACTGACCGACTTCAGAGAGCTGGCGTGCGCGCTCGGTAACATGCGGAGCGATAAGTACCGCGCGCTCAACACCCTCAAAACGCGTCATAGGTTTTTGCTCGGCGTGATCATGGTCATGACCTTCGTGATCATGTTTTTCTATTTTTTCTTTTTTCTTTAAAAAGGGGAGGAGTGCCATAATAGTTGATTAGCGAGCAATCGTTGCTACCGCGTCTTTGGTAAATACCAAATACTTTGGCAAGAGCGCCTCTTCGACATTTATGTTGCGCGCCTCCATGATCTCAACAAATGGCAAGTTGCGAAACGCGCGAACAGTCTCGGGCTGTGACTTTGCGGTCAAGATGAGTGTACGGCCACCTTTTACACCGAAAGTCTCTTTGCCGATTGCTTTGCCAAAAGCCTTGAGAAATACTGCTGCCTCTTTGGTCTTTGGTTTTTCGGTTGCGAGCGCGTCTACAAAAATAATCTCGCCGTCTTTGAATTTGTGTGAGAGGGCAGCCGCAAGAGCTTTTCTGCGTGCTTTTTTATTTATTTTTGTCGTAAAATTTTTGTCCTTTGATGGACCGTGAGTCACACCACCACCAACCCACAACGGTGAGCGAGTAGAACCGTGTCGGGCTCGCCCCGTACCCTTTTGGCGCCAAGGCTTTTTGCCACCACCACGCACTTCACCACGATCTTTAACATGAGCGATCGCCTTCCTGCGATTTGCCTGGATCTGGATAACGGTCTCGTGTACGAGTGTTGGGCTCCAACGAACAGCGAAAAGAGCATCAGAAAGAGCAATCTTGCCGACCGTATCACCTTTTTGGTTGTAGAGTGGAGCTTCCATGATAGGTTATGCAGAAATTTCCAAGAGTGTACCACGAGCGCCCGGAACCGCGCCGCGTACATACAGTAAGTTTTTCTCAGCATCGACTTTGGCGACCATCAGATTTTCTACGGTAATACGAGTACCACCCATACGACCACCCATACGAGTACCCTTGAGTACGCGCTGAGGCCATACTGCACCGATTGAACCCGGCTCGCGGTGGGCGTGCTTGGTACCGTGGGACTTAGGAGCACCCTTGAAGCCGTGGCGCTTGACCACGCCTTGAAAACCACGACCCTTCATGGTGCCTGATACTTTTACAAAATCCCCTTCCGCAAAAACCGAAACATCGATTTTGCCGCCTTTTTCGTATGAATCTTCCGTACGAAATTCTTTGCGAGTTTTGCCGAAAAGGACTTGTACTGCCTCATAACCGTCTTTTTCCTTGCCCTTTACTTGAGAGATCTCGACGGGGCCAGCTTGAATGACGGTCACAGGGATTACTGTGCCGTCGTCTTTGAATATTTGGCTCATTTCGAGCTTTTTACCGAGGATGAATTTTTTCATATACCCCGCTTATGGAGCTGTTCCCATCAGGTAATAAAACACCCCGCACGGCGGGGCTAGGCCTTACCGTCACTATCTGGGGGGAAATCACCAGAGAAACATGACCCCTTTGTAGCACAACGAAAAAGAGCTGTCCAGAGTGGGACGAGTCTACCCATCAAAACATTGACTCTTTAAAGGTTTTGGGGTATTTTTTATTATTAGAAGGAGGAATGTACCAACCCATGAAGATACTACTCGTGGACGAAAGTGCCGAGGATCGGGCACGCGTACGCAAGAAGCTCAAAGACGCCGAACCGGACGCAGTACTGCTCGAGACAGACAGCTTTGCGGAGGCGCGAGTCATCGCAAACGAAGAGCGTCCTGACATCATGGTCATCGAGATTGTGGCGGGCAGAGGGTTTCGGCCCGGCATGCAGCTCGTCTCGGGCATGCGCGAGACACACCCCCAGATGCCCATCATCATCTACTCACGCGAGACGATGACTGGCATCGCCGAGGCGGCGGTGAAGCTGGGAGCTATGGCGTTCGTACCGAAGTCATCGGGCGTGCCCAACGAGCTCACCGACACCGTGCGAGCCTACGCTCTCCCCCACTAGCTCTGCGTATAACGGAGCATGCCAAACGGCAAACCCCAGTCACCATCACGGTGACTGGGGAATTTTCTTTGTATGCGATTTATTTCTAAAAAACTTTTTTGCCATGCGCGTTCCAGCGCATCCAGAGATGTACTGCGGCAACGACATATAAAATAGCGGTCACGGTAAAGACAAATCCGCCCCACGCGATACTCATACCAATATTGTTGCCTAAAATTGGAACGAGCCCGAGATTGATACCTGACACTACGCTGACAAAAAAAGCGACAGTATCACGCGTATCTTTTTTGCCAAATACTTTTTGCCCACCCGTATACCAGCGCCAGCCAAGATACGCTGATGCCGCGCCCGAAACAAGCCACGAGAGCGTGAGGAGAGTACTTACTAAACCTACAAATAGGTAGGGAATCGGCAATAAATACACTGCTGGAATACCGCCCGCGAACAACGCTACGGCAGCTACCAAAAGCCGCGCCTCTGACCAGAGAAAAGAATACTTTTCCAAATTCTCCGGCTTTGTAAATTCATTTGTGGTCATATTGTTTTCGAAAGATTTTCTTATAAAGAAATTGACCGCCATAAAAAAGTGAGATGAGAATTAATGGTAACCCAATAACACCGAGCATATAGTCTAGAATCAAGCGCCTCTTAAGAAGGATTTTGAAAACTGCTGGATACGAGCAGTCATCAAAAATCACCTTACTGTGTTGCCGAAAATTTGGATCACTCTGATTAAAAACAGCTGACCCAGCTTTGCCTGCGTTCCCAACTCCGCAATAAAATTTAGGCAATAGGACAGCAGAACCGACCAGCCAAAAAACAAGTAGCCCCCACAAAATAATCCTTATATAGATATTCATGCTTTTGTCAGTATACCACCTCAAACCAAAAACCGCCCGAGGGCGGTTTTTGATAGAACAGAATCCTTGCCAATATAGTTAGATTACCTCAACTGGACAACCCTGGCCTTGGAACCGAGGAAATGTTCTAGTTTGCCCTTGCCTGCACGAAAAGCATCAAAACTAAAACTATGGATATCTACGCGTACCGGATTGCCTTTTTTATCAACATCAATGACCACATTGCCCCTGATATCAGAATCAACGCTTTTGCCTTTACCTACGGCGAGAGAAAGCACTCTACTTCCTCGATCGTACGAAATTTTTCCTTGTTGTTTATTCATAAATATTTCTTAATTTTAGATGTTTCTATAACCGTAATAACGCGCAGTGTGTCTTTTACTTTTTCACCAACAACTATCAATAGTCTCGTTGTATGCCGCTTTTTATAGAGTTTTTTAAACATTAATCTACCTCTTGCATCATATAATACTTTTGTTGGATTCGCCAGAGTTCCCTCAAGAAGACTCTGCTGTATCGATCGCTCCTTCATGCGCAACTTTGCATGGGGCGACAAAATATATCTCATGTTTACAGTATACCAAAAACCGCCCGAGGGCGGTTTTTGGTTTAGGGCAGAACCCTTTTTACATCTTTACTTCGACATCAACACCGGCGGGAAGGTTGAGGTTGGTAAGCGCATCGATGATCTTGGGCGTTGGGTTCTTGATATCGATGATGCGCTTATGCACTCGCATCTCAAACTGCTCACGGGCATTTTTATGCACGAAGGTTGAGCGGTTTACCGTGTACTTACGGATTTCTGTCGGTAACGGCACCGGCCCTACAATCTCGCCCCCATACCTGCGCGCGGTCTCTACAATCTGCTTGACCGACGCGTCGATGACCTTGTTGTCATACGCGCGGATGCGAATGCGGAGCTTGGTCGCGGTTGGAGTTTTTTCTGCTGCTCGTGCCATTTGATATCTAGTAAAGGATTATATTACTTGGTGATTTTGGTAACAACACCAGCACCGACAGTCTTACCACCCTCGCGGATAGCAAAGCGCTGTTTTTCTTCTAAAGCTACCGGCTGTACGAGTTTTACTTGGAACTTCATCGTATCACCTGGCATAACCATCTCGGTGCCCTGTGGAAGGGTTACCTCGCCGGTCACATCAGTGGTGCGAATGTAAAACTGTGGCTTGTAGCCCGCGAAAAATGGCGTGTGGCGTCCGCCTTCTTCTTTGGTGAGGATATATACCTCTGCCTCAAACTCGGTGTGAGGGGTGACTGATCCTGGCTTCGCCAAAACCTGACCGCGCTCAACATCTTCTTTTTTGAGACCACGAAGGAGGAGACCTGCGTTGTCGCCTGCCCGACCTTCGTCAAGAGATTTGTTGAACATTTCAATACCAGTGACGACCGTCTTTTGGGTGTCGCGGATACCGATGATTTCAATTTCCTCGCCCACCTTTACCTGACCGCGCTCGATCTTACCGGTGACGACAGTACCGCGTCCTTCAATAGAGAACACATCTTCTACTGGCATCAAGAATGGCTTTTCGAGGTCGCGAACTGGCTCAGGAATATAGTTATCAAGCTGGTTTGCAAGCTCAAGTACTGCTTTGACCGCAGGATCATCAACAGTCTTGCCCTCAAGTGCCTTGAGCGCTGACCCACGAATGATCGGGGTCGTTTCACCTGGGTAATCATACTTGGTGAGAAGCTCGCGAATTTCTTGTTCGACGAGATCAATAAGCTCTGGATCGTCTACTGCATCGCACTTGTTGAGAAATACGATGATCGTAGGTACGCCAACCTGTTTTGCGAGCAAGATATGCTCACGCGTCTGTGGCATAGGGCCGTCAGTGGCGGCTACCACAAGCACTGCGCCGTCCATCTGGGCGGCACCGGTGATCATGTTTTTGATGTAATCTGCGTGACCAGGTGCATCAATGTGCGCGTAGTGGCGCTTTGCCGACTCATACTCTGAGTGGTGGAGTGCAATAGTAATACCACGCGCCCGCTCCTCGGGTGCGTTGTCAATCTGGCTCACATCCTCAACACGCACCTTGTTTCCGGCGAGTGCCAAGCAATGGAGGATTGCCGCCGTCAGTGTGGTCTTTCCGTGGTCGACATGACCAATGGTTCCCACATTGAGGTGCGGCTTTGAACGGTCAAATTTTTCCGTTGCCATAGTGAAAAAGCGTTTAAAACGAGTAATTATTAGATAACGCCCATGATAGTGAAAATATCCTCCCCTGTCAAATAGGGAGCTTTGGGGCTTTCCCTATAATGGAAGGTCGTCGGCTGTGGCCTCTACCCTCTCGAGATCTTCGGCCAACACCTCTTCGGCAAAGAAGAAATCGCCATCTACCTCGCGTGCGCCAGCATCTTCAGGTTCGTGTGCCATGTATGTAGTATATACCTCAAAATCAAATAAAAAAGAAATCGGCGGAGTCCATGAGGGACTCCGCCGGGGGGTGTCGCCGTAGCGACTGTTGAGGAGGGGGTCGTGCCTAGATCGGGCCGGCTCTGCGCTGGCAGTTGACGAACTTCTGCCTCATCCTAACCTCCTTCATGTTGGGGAGACTTTTGTGAGTCTCCACGTACGACATTGGGACTCTTGTGAGTCCCCATGTACGAGGTGCTTCTCCTCTACTCTACTCAAAGCAAATCATTTTGACAAGACTCCTGTGCAAAACAAACAAATGCCCCGAAAGGCATTTTTTGTTCAGATATATATTTACTTTTTACCAGCAATAATATCTGCCGACACATTTTTTGGTACCTCTTCGTATGAAGAGAATTCCATAGTATATGACCCGCGTCCTTCGGTGCGTGATCGTAAATTGGTCACATAACCAAACATCTCAGAGAGCGGCACTTTGGCGTCGATAACTTTGAGGTTGAGGCGGTCTTCCATGCGCTCGATGCGTCCGCGCTTTGAGTTGATATCGCCCGTCACCTCACCCATGAAGTCTGCGGGTACGATAACTTCTACCTTCATGATTGGCTCGAGCAGTACGGGATCGGCGCGCTTGGCGGCCTCTTGGAAGCCCATAGAACCCGCGATCTTAAACGCCGCTTCGTTTGAGTCTACATCGTGGTATGAGCCATCGTAGAGTGCCACTTTGACATCCACAATCGGGAAGCCCGCAACCACACCGCGATCGAGTGATTCGCGGATACCTTTTTGTACAGCGGGGATAAACTCTTGGGGGATCGCGCCACCCTTGATCTCGTTGATAAATTCAAAACCTTTGCCGGTTTCGTTTGGTTCAACGCGAAGGCGCACATGGCCGTACTGACCGCGACCACCTGATTGCTTGATGTACTTGCCCTCCGCCTCCGCCTTTTTGCGGATGGTTTCTTTGTACGCTACCTGCGGCTTGCCGACATTGGCCTCAACCTTAAACTCGCGGCGCATACGATCGACAAGAATCTCGAGGTGCAATTCACCCATACCCGAGATGATCGTCTCGCCGGTCTCGCCATTGCTACTGATGCGGAATGTCGGATCTTCTTCGGAAAGGCGCTTGAGTGCGAAGCCCATGCGCTCTTGGTCTACTTTGGTCTTTGGTTCGATCTTGAGGTCTACAACAGGTTCGGGGAATATGATGCGCTCCAAGATTATTGGATGCTCAGGATCGGTGAGCGTATCACCGGTAGTAGTTGATTTGAGACCTACGATGGCGCCAATCTCGCCTGCGTGCATTTCTTTTACTTCTTCGCGGTGGTTTGCATGCATGCGCAAGATGCGGCCTACGCGCTCTTTTTGATCTTTGGTCGCGTTGTAAATATACGAACCCGCCTCGATAACACCCGAATAGATACGAAAATAAGTCAGCTGACCTACAAAGGGATCAGTCTGCAACTTAAACGCAAGCGCTGAAAAGGGCGCTTCGTCAGATGTCTCGCGGATGATATCAGCATCGGTGTTGGGATCTTTGCCCACTACCGGTGGCCGATCGAGTGGGCTTGGCAAATAATCTACCACACCGTCAAGCATGAGCTGTACGCCTTTGTTTTTGAGTGCGGAGCCACAAAATACCGGTACGATTTTGTACCCGATGGTTGCGGCGCGCAAAGCTTTTTGTAAATTATCAAATGAAATTTCTTTGCCTTCGAGATATTGTTCGGTGAGTACATCATCCGTCTCGACGATCTTTTCGAGCAAGATATGGCGATACCGATCAGCATCGGCTTTGAGATTCGCGGGGATTTCTTCGGTGACAATTTTGTCACCGTGATCACCCTCAAAACGAAATGCCTTCATACGCAAAAGATCGATGACACCCGCGAAGTCCCCTTCCAAACCAATAGGAAGTTGTACGGCGACTGCATTTGGTGTGAGTCGTTCAATGATCGAGTTAAAACTGCGCTCAAATGACGCGCCCGTGCGATCGAGCTTGTTGATGAAACACATGCGCGGCACTTTGTACTTGTCTGCCTGACGCCACACCGTTTCTGACTGCGGCTCTACGCCGGCAACACCATCAAAGACAACCACACCGCCATCGAGTACGCGTAGTGAGCGCTCAACCTCGACGGTAAAATCCACATGGCCTGGAGTATCGATGATATTGATACGATATTCGTGATCTTTATTTTTATGCGCTTCCGGAAGATAGGTCGGGCGCCAAAAACAGGTAGTTGCAGCTGAGGTGATTGTGATACCACGCTCTCGTTCTTGCTCCATCCAATCCATGACCGCTTCACCTTCGTGTACTTCACCAATCTTGTGCGATACACCGGTGTAAAACAAAACACGCTCGGAGACCGTAGTCTTGCCGGCGTCGATATGAGCAATGATGCCGATATCACGGATACGATCGAGAGGATAGTCGCGTGCCATACAATCAGTAGCTTACCACGCGAAGTGTGCAAAGGCCTTGTTGGCTTCTGCCATACGATGGGTGTCGAGTTTTTTCTTGATGGCGGTACCTTCGTTTTTTGATGCAAGCATAAATTCATCAGCAAGACGCTTTGAGATCGGCTTGCCTTTTTTGGCGCGTGATGCGGCGATGATCCAACGCATCGCGAGCGTCATACGGCGGTCACCGCGAACTTCACGGGGTACCTGATAGTTTGCGCCACCAACGCGGCGAGATTTTACTTCAACCTGCGGGCCCACATTGGTAAGCGCTGCGTTGAATACCGCCATAGGATCTTCGGTCTTTTGGATTTTTGCGATCTCATCAAGCGCGTCGTACATGCATGTACGCGCGGTTGATTTTTTGCCACCAATCATGAGGTGGTTGATAAACTTTGCGAGTGTCTCGTCACCAAATTTTGGATCTGGCATGATATCTCGTTTGTAATTTCGTTTTCTACGCATAAAAAATATTCAGTAGTAATTATGCCTTTGCCTTCGCCTTTGGCCGCTTTGATCCGTACTTTGAACGAGCCTGGCGACGCGTCTCAACACCTGACGCATCGAGTACACCACGAACGATGTGATAGCGCACACCTGGCAAGTCTTTTACGCGACCGCCACGCACCATGACCACTGAGTGCTCTTGCAAGTTGTGGCCGATACCCGGGATATACGCAGTTACTTCCATACCATTCGAAAGACGAACTCGCGCTACTTTACGGATAGCGGAGTTTGGCTTCTTTGGAGTCTGGGTGGTTACCTTTATACATACACCGCGTTTGAACGGCGAGCTGTGCCATACGCGCTTGTTGTGGATGGTATTAAAGCTAAAACGCAAAGCGGGCGCCTTCGCTTTTTTGACGATGCGCTTGCGACCGTGACGAATCAATTGCTGAATAGTTGGCATATAAAAATGTACCCTCGAGAATAACAAAAAGATGAAGCAGTGTCAAGAAAAAGGCCCCCTTCCCGACGATTCGGGTTGGGGGCACGGCCTTGGTCTCGTCTCGCAGATGAGGTTAGGTCAGCCGCAGGCGCAGGGCGCCGTGGCTGATGGCTTGCACGAGAGTCCGGAGGCGCAATCGCCGCCGCACTGGTTCGTGCCGGGGATGAGCCCGCACGACATCGAGATCTGCGGGATGCACCTGCAGATGTCCGCGGCATCGGGCCGACAGATGTCGGTCGCGTCGGGGCAGGTGCCGCCGCACTGGTGAGGCGCGGTGGGCTGACATGAAGGATCGGGCGGCGTCGTGGTCTTGTACGCCGGGACGAGCAACATGCGCACGGTCGTCTTGCGGTTGACCTGCATGTTGCCGCGCACGAACTGGTCGGACGCGCCCTGCACGAAGTTGGGCTGCTCGGGGCACTTCATCTTGTACACGAAGAAATCGTTCTTGATGTCCGTGCCGACGGGAGCCTGCCTCGGCTTCTTGTCGACGGGAACGCAGAACATCGCGGGACGCGGAGCTTTGGCAGGCAGGAGCCGGCAGCCATCCTCGGTGGCGAACGGGGGCACCTGGAACGGGATCAAGACGAGCGGGTCGAAGGCGTGATTCGAGACTTGCAGCTCACCCTTCTTGAAGCCGATCTTGTAGCACTTGAGGTGATCGAACGGCGCCGCAGCCTGCGCGAACGCGCTGGCGGGCACGATCATGGCCAACACAGCCATGGCAACGACGAGCGTCGCTGCGGTCAGAAGTCGCTTGATCTTCATGTATTCCTCTTTCCTTTTCGCTGTGCCCTTTGTGGGCGGGTTGGGAAACGCCGTACCAAACAAAAAAGGCCTGTCTGCGAGACGAGTTTGGAAGGTACGGTACAGCCGTAAATACTACAGTATTTTTAAAAAATGTCAATACCCTCCTTCTACCCAAAGGTGAAGGTAAAGGCCTCAAGTCCTGCGTCTTCTATATATATCTCGAGTACATGCTCGCCAAATGAGCTATTTTCTATGAGATGGTAGCGCTTTGAGTCATGGATCTGGAGCTCGCCATTTTTGACATCCCCTCCCGAGACTGGCTTACCATCTTGCAGTATACGGATTTTGGCGCCATTGGGCGCTCCCGCTACCATATGGACATCTTTGGCTCGAAATCGAAATACGAGCCGCGCGCCCTTCTCAGTGTTTTTCGCATACTCGCGCGCTATCTGCCACGCACCATCAAGATAAAACTTTTCTGCATCAATATTTTTTGCATCGGGTACCGCAAATGTTTTCTCACCTTCTGTGCTCGGTGTACCATTGCCAAAGTTGGTATTGCGCCACGCGCCAAAATAAGTCTCTCGCGACATTTGCTGATTGAAACTCGGCGTATCAGCGCTAGGTGTCACCGTACCGCCAGCAACACTCCCTCGTTCATTTAAAACTACCATGCGCTCGCTGAGTGCCGTTTGAATCTTCTTTTCGGTCTCGGCGTACCCGCCCTCACCGATATGATCGTAGATGATATAGCCATCGATATCGATTAAATATTTGCGCGGCCAAAAACGATTTTTGTACGCGTTCCATGTCGCATAATCATTATCGAGCACTACCGGATACTTTATGTTCGCATCGCGCGATGCCTTTTCCACATTTGCCAATATTTTCTCGAAGCCAAACTCGGGCGTATGCACACCTACAATCTCAAGACCTTGGTCGTGATATTTGTCATACCACGCGTTGAGATACGGTTGAGTACGCTGACAGTTGATACACGAATATGTCCAAAAATCTACTAAGATAACTTTTTTGCCAATCAAATCCTGAATGCGAAATGGTTTGGTGTTGACGAACCCTGACGGTGAGGCGATTTCTTTGGCGAGCCCATACATCTCCGATTTTTTTATGCCAGCAGGTGCAGTGGCTGGCTTTCCTTCACCAGGTGCTGGCGGCAACATATCGGCATCAACGACGCGCGGGGCGATATCTGCCTGAGTACTTTCCGGCATCGAAATATTTGGTTTTACTTTTTGCGATTCAAAATAATAAATACTGCCGCCGATGAGTGCGAGTACAACGACAAGGATACTCGTGCGTAAAGTATTATCCATGAGTTTCGTTTTCTTTTGCTGCGGTTGACGCAAGATATGTCAAAAATCCGGGCACGATAGGTAATATGCACGGACTCAGAAATGACGCAAACCCAGCAAAGAGCGCGATGCCAAAGGTGATGGGGCTGAGCGCCATGATGCCATCGCCCGCGCTTGTGCCAACTCCAAACTTGAGAAGAATGGTCGTCAAAATCTCGAGGTTAGCGACTCGGCTCAAATCGCCCACAAACATCAAAACGCCGATGGCGATGAGTATGGCGCCGAAAAAATATTGGAAATACAAAAGTTTTTTTCCTGCGCGACCGATAAGCTCTTGCGCTTGTGTGGTAAAAAGCCCGACGAGTAAAAACGGAATGCCAATGCCGAGCGTGTAGGCAAAGAGCAACACAAATGCTGACGATGGGTTGGTACTCGCAAGCGCCAAGATAGCACCGAGCGCCGCTGACACGCACGGCGTCCAGCCAGCAGCAAACGCGGCGCCAAACAAAAACGAAGTAATAAAGTGCGAGCGAAAATGCCCGCGCACTTTTACTTTGTATTCGCGTTCAAGAAACGGAATGCGGACCAGACCCGTCAGATACAGACCGAAAAGAATGACAACGGCACCGCCAATCCGCTGTGCCCATATCTGCGCGTCATATGCAAGATTTGAGAGAACTGTTTGCAAGAGCACACCCAACAATGAGAAAACGAGAGAAAACCCAAGGACAAAGAATACTGCCGAGAAAAATATATTCCAATCGCGCTTTGGTTTCATACCTTAGAGATTCTCTTTAATCTTTGAAAGATAACGATCTTTATTCCAAGTCTCGGGCGCTTTAAGAATACGCTTGCCATTTTTGATCAACACCTTGGTGTGCTGGTAGGTAATATTGAACTCGCGCGCGAGTACTTTTTCATCAGGCGTGACATCACTATCTTCGTAGTTGATACGGAAGCCCACCACGCGATCATCGTTAAGTTCATTGAATGCTTTTTGTGCTTCAGGGAATTCTACACGGCAAATAGGGCACCAATTTGCATAGAAATACAACACTACCAATTTGTCTGACGCAAGCGCCTTGTCATAATCAGCTTTGTTGTAATCAATGAGCGGTGACTTTGATCCTGCTAGCACCGTGCCAGTGAAAGTGATGGGTTGTGTTTCTTTCGCCGGAGGCGGCAACGCATCTTTTGGCATATCCGCATTGGGACACGGGGCAAATTCGCAGTTGGGACCCGTGCGGCCCACGGCACTACCGTCAGGGCAAAGCTTTGCCTCGGCAGAGCAGGCCATCTCACCTTTTGGAGACTGAGTAAAATAATAGTACCCCCCACCGATGACGATGATTACGACAATAGTGAGAGCGACAATAATGAGAGGCGAAGAACCGCGAGAAAGATTTAATTTCATGTATATAGTGTAGCTGTTACCACACCAAAAAAAAATCGCCTAGAGGGTTGCTCTAGGCGGGTTGAGCTACTGCTCGATGTAGCCGGATGTACCTTCGCCGACTGCCACCAAGATCTCACTGGAATTTGTGATGATATCACTGCCGACGGTCGCGGTACCCACGATTTTGATCATGTATCGATTAGGAGGGAGATTGACTCTCCTAATCTTGAACGCGACACTACTCCCCGCCAAAACATTGATTGAGTAGCGGTTGACGCCATCTAATACGGGCGTAAGCTTTTGAGCTACTGCGGTACTATAGGTTGAATCGTCGGGAATACCGTCACCCTGATCGTCTGGCAAAGAATTACTATCGGGGCCATCGGGCACTCTGACGGGCTCATAGTCGAGAGACATACCGACGACGGTCAATGTCACCATACCATCGAACCCGTCGACGCCTTGCACACCAATGATGACTTCGGAGGAGAGCTGAGAGCTACCCATCGTCATGTCTGCCAGATGGTGCGGGTGAGAATCGGGTCGGGGATTGTGCGTGATGGTAAAGGAGGGTACTGATGTACTGTCACCGACCACAAGCACGAGTTCAGTAAAGCCAGTCACGGGGCCATCTGGGGTAGCCGCTGTGCCCTCAACTTTGACCATATAGCGCCCTACCGGCAACGCTGGGAGAGTCTTTACCCTGAAGTCTATAGAGTAGTTGCTCGCGCTCACTGTGTCGATGGGAATGCCTGCGCCGACACCGAACCGCGCGCCTATACATTGAGGCAAGCATGGAGGACTGGTGAGAGAATACGCACTATCAGGTATGCCGTCACCAATATCAGGGAGAGAGTCATCATCGAGACCGTCAGGAAGACCTGTCGGTTCTTCGTCGGGAGCAACACCCACAAGACGCAATTCCACATCTTCATTGAATCCACCCACCGGATTTATAGTAAGCCTTGTCAACGAAGAGAGGAGTCCCGATCGAATAACTTGAATATCGGCAAGGTTGTGCGGGTGCCCGTCACCATTCCACGGGTTGTGCGTGATGGTGAACGACGGGCAGTTTTCGTTGACCGTGCCGTCGCAGTTGTTGTCGAACTGGTCAGTGCAGATCTCGGCGTTGCCGGGAAAGCGCGACTGATTGGCATCGTCGCAGTCAGTGACTACGCCGTATCCATCGCCGTCTTGATCGTGCGTCTGATCCCAGAATAGGCGGTACAGACCGGAGACGGCGGAAAGGCTGTGCCCCAAGAGAGCTTTCGCCATTCGCTTCTGCTCTCCCGGCAGTGAAGTATTGATTCTGCACGGAAGTGTGAGCGGCGAGTTGCTTGCTGACCAGAGATCGAGCGGGAGAAATCCTGTATTGCCATCTTTATCGAAGTAAATGTTCGGCTCGCCGAGCGTACCAAACGCATACTCGTCGCAGATGGTTGAAGTATCAGGGATATCCTCGCTACATTGCTGATCACCGGGAAGCGGCCCGTTTGGATTTTGATCACCATTGCTCGCCCAGTATTGTGTCTTCTGAGCGGTAAACCAAAAGAGTTTGAAGAGACGCCCTTTTTGGTCAGCATCGAGCGAATCCCAAATGTCATCACTCAAAAGTTGCTCGTCTTTGTATGGACGGATCTTCTTGCGATTCATTCGCTGGAGTACCTCTTTGCTCGCCGTGTAGGTTTCGAGGGTGTCTGGACGAGAGTCGGGGTGACGACCGCCTCCACAGCAAGTATGCAAGAATGGTCTAGATCTCTTATCCCCATTATGGTTATCACCATGCACGTGCGCAGGACTCGTGAGATCTTCAAGTAGATGAGCGACGCGACCTAGAGCATAGTACGACTCTCGGGTCTTGCCTTCGCGATAAAGCGAGACGGCAGTCGCCCAAAGTGCCTGAGCTCGATGATACGAAGACTGACGAACACGACACTTATTTGAGATACCAGAATCGCAGAAGAGAAAACGGGTTATTGGTCGAACGGCGACAGCTAGCCCTCCATCAAAGTCACCTACAAATGAAGAGTGATAGATATCAGGATCCCAAAAGTGACTGGCGAAGGCTGGCGTAAAAAGATTACTTCGTGGATCAACTGCATTCAAAGCATCTTCAACTGACGACCCCGTAACTAGATCATCGCCGTCGTATAGAACCTCTAGTTCTGCGATAGTAATATGCCCAGGAGGTTGATAGGTTGGTCCATTCAGACCGCCGCAAAACTCTACCTCCTGCCACTCTGGCGTTCGAATGGCGTGAATTAGCGACTGAGAAGGGGCAGGGGGTAAAAGAGAAAGACCAATGCAGTAGTCCCCTTTGAAGATAGTGCAGTCGTCGCAATGGGCGTACTGACGAAACTCCGTATGAGCTTCGGGCAAAGGGTCACGCAAGCCCTCGAGCGCCTTGCAGGTGATGTAGCGGTGCGCGATAGTCTGATACGCATCAGCTGTTGCAGAAAGTAGAACGGTGACGAAAATCGTCGCCACGGTGATGAGGCCACTTTTCTTCGAGTGCATTTTTCATCTCCTTCTTCGGTTGGTGAAAGATTGAAACGAACTTCCGAAGAAAGAATAACCCGTTATTATAAATTAGTCAACTAAGCAGGGTTGAGCCCGAAAAAAGCAAAAAAACCAAATATCCAAAGACTAAATAAACTGGCATTACCGATAGCTAAAATAAGCAACACAAAAGAAAGCGGCCTTGGTCGTGCATAACAATCTTTCGCAATACGAAATAATGCAACCAAACTAAGAAAAAAACTAAATGAGATAAAAAACATGCCGGCGAGAAATCCTGGTTTTATACCAAACAAAAATAAAACCACCAACCACGGAAACACCAGAAAACCGAGCGAGATAATTTGCCGTCTTAAAAAGATCTTATCCATACCTCTATTAAAACATATTACTGATAAATGAAAAAGAAAATCGCCTAGAGGGTTGCTCTAGGCGGATTGGGTGGCTTTTGGGTCTGAGGTGAAAAGCGCCTCGATGCCGAGAACGGCGACGAGCTTATTGACGGCCGTGACATAGGCCAATGCTGCGGCCTTGGCGACATCCACATGCGTAGCTTCGCCCCTCTCGAGGCGGCCTCCCATGCAATACGCGAAAGCGCAGCACAGCCAACCATCGGGTGTTGAGAGTATACTGCCATTTGGCGCGGCATTCACGCGCCCCGCATCAAACCAGCGTTCGAGGGCACGATTGACGGCGGCAATCACAGCAGACACTAAATCATCTTGCTCGGCCGATGCTTGAGCCGCACACCCATCACGGATGAGCGTGAGTGTCGCGCGTACGCGCTTACCATCAGGCGTCGTCGCATAGCTGATGTCCTCTGGCTTGAGTTCAAAGGGCTTTGGTATGGTACTCATGACCTTCCTCCTTTTCCATAAATACTATGCCCTACCTCGTATCTTTATGCAATTAGCTCGATAAATATTATTTTGAAACTACCAATCCCAGTGAGTTGAGCGTCAGCATGACGCCTACTATGAGAACGGTAAAAACTACTACCAAGATCACAGATTTAAAAAGCACTATGCGTGCGGGTATACGCTTGCCTGCCCAACGCCATTCGGGACGCTCACCAAATGCCGAGGCAATCCAAATGAGAATTGCAGTCAAAATAATCGACTGCGGTATAAAATTGATGAGCGTATCACTCGCTGAATGTGAATCCGCATCTACGCGAGAAAAAATAAAAAACATGCCAGCGATATATGCAACGATAACCAGCCAACCCTCCCACGAAGACGGCTGCCAACCCCACCCATAGTCTTTTGCCCGAAACCAAAGTTTCTTTTTCATGGTCGGAGTGCCGGGAATTGAACCCGGTCTACATGCACCCCATGCATGCGTACTGCCGGTATACTACACTCCGGAAAGCGTGTTACGCGCTCTTGCGTTTGCGAATGCAGGTCGTACACGCCAAAACGCGCGGAGTCTTACCTACGCGAAGCCATTGGAGATTTGGGTGTTTGCGCTCCCATTTTACAGGATTGTAGTGACCGCGAAGAAGCTTGCGCTTGCCGCCCATCACTGATCCTTTGCCACAGATTGTACAAGTTTTAGTTGCCATAAGTCATCGGAAAACATATTATGTATATCATATTCTCCTTATGGACGCAATAGATATTCTCTTTCAAATAGCCATTCTCGTGATGTCGGTAGTCATCCACGAGGTTTCTCACGGGATTGCTGCCTACGCGCAGGGTGACAAGACGGCACAATATGCCGGCCGCCTCACACTTAACCCCCTGCCGCACCTCGATCCTATCGGCTCTATCGCACTTCCCCTTCTATTAGTAGTGACGGGGAGTCCTTTTATGATCGGCTGGGCCAAACCCGTACCATATAACCCGTATAACCTACGCAACCAAAAGTGGGGCTCGGCTATCGTAGGAGTCGCGGGCCCACTCTCAAACATATTGCTCGCTCTTTCGTTTGGGCTCATCTTTCGGTTTGGTGGCGACCTGCTACCGTCGGCATTTTTACAAATTTGCCTTATGATCACGATGGTCAATGTGATCCTCGCGGTATTCAACATGGTACCGATCCCCCCGCTCGATGGTTCCAAGGTACTCTTTAGCTTCTTTCCCTACTATTGGCATCGGTATGAGGCGTTGCTTGAACAATATGGCTTCGTGCTTCTTTTGGTCTTTATCTTCTTTTTATCTCCCGTCGTGAGCACCGTGAGCGAATATATCATCAGACTAATCATCGGCATATGAGCAACATAGCATTTACAGATTTTGAAATGTCAGGCCTTGATTCGTTGCGTCATGAGATCGTTGAGTTTGGTGTGGTTGTCGCTGATGCTGATACCCTCGAGATTATAGGCGAGATGGATAAAAAAGTACGGATGGAAAGGCCCGAGAGTGCCGACCCCGAGTCGCTCGTATTTTTGGGATATCGTGACGAACTATGGAAAGACGCTATATCGATACGCGAGGCACTCGAAGAGTACAGCGCGCTCGCGCGCGGCGCACTCTTCGCCGCATGGAATACGCCATATGATTGGACATTTCTGGTGGAGGCCTATCGTCAAAACGGTATCAAAAACCCTCTCGATTATCACAGTCTTGATGTCGCCAGCGTCGCATATGAAAAATTGCGCCTCGAGCCGGACTTTTCAATCAAGCTCACCGCTATATGCAAACGACTTGCCATTGAAAAAGAACCAATGCCACACCGCGCCATCAACGGAGCGCGTACCGCGTACGAGGTATACAAAAAATTGAGAGCACTCTAGGATAGACTAGAGGTAAGCCCCGGTAGCACAATGGATAGTGCAGCGGACTTCTAAGCCGTTGATGGGGGTTCGATTCCCTCCCGGGGCACAAACTATTTATCAAATGGATTCCTGATCGGTTCTACTGTTTTCGCTTGTCCAAAACGCGTCGCGCGCTCATCAATTAAGTTTGAAACATTATCAAAAAGCGCGCGGTTGATCCCTACAACGGTACCTCGCTCGCCAATGTCTACATCCTGTTGGTTGATAACATATTCCCAAAAAATATAAGCATCACAAGCTACAACAAGTACTGCGAAAATAGCGAGAAACATGATAGAAAAACGCCATACTTTTTTTGTGGCCGGTATCAATGCGCCCGAAACACGAGAAGATGTCTTCCTTTTTTTGAAGAGAGCCCCGAGCGATTCTATATTCATATTCCAGTTGATTGCCATAAAAATATTATTGCGAGCTTTGAGGCGGCACGGGTAAACGCATTTGTATGGCAAGCGAGATCGACTTACCCGTACCACGGAGTGCTACGCTATCAATGGCCAGTAAAAGCGGCCCATTTTCAATCTCGCGTAGAAAAACAATAATATCGTCAAAGCTACCAGTAATATTCATAGATGCGGTAGGAGAAATCGCCTGGGGGAGACTGCCTATCTCACCTATCAAATTATTGCGGCGGGCGGCGGTTTCAAGAAACACGATGAACTCCTTGGCGGTATCGGGGGAGTAGACAAAAAATGATTTTTCAATCTTTATCATATCAGCCTCTTCACGCTCGAGTGAGGGCGCGACGCGGCCCTTGAAATCCGCAATGCGTTCTTCCGCGATTTTAATATTTTCCTGCACCAAACGAAACTCAGATGAAAGCGGCGAGATGATACCTGCGAAAAGGTATAAAAATGCGCCAAACAACACACCGAATGCTACGATAATCGTTCCCACTGTTATAAAAAAGTTTTTACGAAAACCACTCATTAGTTTGCAGGGCCAATAACCAAGGACAGAGTAAACGAAGTATTGAGCTCGCGTAGATAGCTCGATTCGGGTACTGATATTTTTTCCTTTACATAGGGACTTTTCTGAAGTATCTCGGCAAATCGTGTTAAGTCATCGCGATGCCCCGCGATACCAGAGAGTTTGAGTGTCCCGAGCTCTCCTTCTGTGCGCGCATACGAAAAGTCTGATAATGATACCGATATGGGCATGCGTGAGACAATATCTTCGATAAGCGGGGTGGCTTTTGCGTCACTTTGAAAAAATTGGTTGGTAGTGGTAAGAAGCTGCCCGACTCTGCTCACAGTTTTTTTGCCATCTTCTGTGTTTCTATAGTCGGGAGAACCCTTGGTAGTCTCTTCGAATGATTTGAGCTCATCTATCTGAAACTGTAAAAAGAAATACGAGGGTAGCAATAAGGCTACTGCAGCCACACCGATAACTGACATATAGATGCCGAAAAATACCAAAAATCGCCTCCACGCCTCAAGCCTCAATCCTGCTTTATAATGCGGGGGCAATAAATTCATATCTATATATGTATATCGGAAAATAAATCGTCGTCACCGCGCATCGCAAGCCCAAACGCGGTTGCGTACCGCATGGTAGCGTGCGCGCGCATAGGTGGCACATAGTGAGTGAGATCAAAAAGATTTTCCCAAATCTTTGCGCGCGTGACTGCCACACCAAGATCGCGCGAAAGAAACTCAGGCAACCCCTTGAGATGCGCGTCGCCTCCGCACAAATACGCAGTCGTGATCGCGGGCTCCCCCTCCTCACGCCTTCGCTCCCAAAAATGAATCTGTCGCTCTGCCTCCGCCTTGAGAACTGCTAACGCGGGTGACATTGATTTGATTATTTCTTCGGAAGAAAAATCGATACCGCGGCCGATTTTGATCTCGCGCGCCTGCGCTTCGGTGACATGGAGCGAATCACGAAGTGTCGCGTCAAGATCGCGTCCGCCCATCTTTACGGTAGAGGTAAAAAGGACATTGCCATGGTAGACGATGGAAAAAGTCGTGCGCGTACGGCCAATATCACCCACCAGTATCGCCTCCGCGCTCCCGCGAGGCGATACTGCGCGCGCGACTGCCTGCGATTCGAGCTCAAAGACTACAGGGATAAATCCGGCCTGCTCAAATACTTGGATGTATGACTCAATGAGTGCCTTGGGATACGCGGTCACCACCACCTGCATATCGGCTTTGGGTATGCTCCCCTGCGGCAAAACCTGGTAATCAAAATAGAGATCCCCCGGTGGATACGGGACATGCTCTTCGAGCTGAAACTCGAGCGCTTGACGCACCTCGGATGCGGGCAATTTTTGCATACGCACAAGACGCAAAAACCCTTTTTCCTCTGGTAACGAGCAGGTAAGGTACGGTGTGTGGTGATGATATGGATGCAAAACCTCTTTAATCACCTTGGCCACACCCGCCACATCTTGAATCTCTCCTGCTTCAATCAAACCGCTCGGCAAATCGTGATCGCCAAAAAATGCGATCGTACGGCGACCTTGCTCCATACCAAATCGCATGTATTTAAACGATTCGTCAGATATATCAACGCCAATGGCCGGGAAGGAAAACGGCTTCATTGCTTTTAGTATACACCACTCTTACTGTCCTTCGAAGTAGATAAGTAGTACAAAGGCAGCCTTAGGTGGTTGGTTTGAAATCTAACCAATCTTGATGCGCGTCGGCAAAGGCATATCTGTCTTCGAAATACGCGGGAAATCCCTTTGGCGCAAGGATAATCTTCTCCGGCCGATGTAGACCAGCGTAGTCTTGATAGCTTGAATATCGATATGTATCCAGAAATTTTTTTGCACGCTTCATATCACCAATACCCTTTTCCTTCCAGGTTGGCTCAATGAGTTTTATGGGATTCAGATGTATATAGGCATATATATACTTTAGATATTCATCCCGATCAATATGCTCGGCCTTAAATCTACTTTGGAACAGAGATCCGACGCGATCATATTTCTTGTTGAAATACTTGGCATACGCTGTCATCAGTTTTTCCATAAACAAAGACAATCCACCGTCTACAACCTCTTTGATAAGTAAATGTATATGATTGGGCATCAGCGTATAAGCACCGATTGCTACTGCTTTTTTGCCGACAGGAATATCGGCAAGCGGTTTCTTTTGGCTAAGGCGAAAGACAACGGGTATATCGCTGTTTGCTATATAGAGCAGGCGAAGAAAGCGTTCTTTGTCATTTCTGTCGAGAAAAATTCTTCGTTTTTCCACGCCACGATTATACACATGATAGTACTCGCCGACAGAAAACACGATTTTTCTTTCCATGACTCTATTCTACCACAACCACCCCAAGTACAAAGGCAGCCTTTGTACTATGATTTATCGATAGATATCCTTACGGTGATCAATTTCGAAAAAGACTGCTGTGTGAACGCCATGAAAATAAAAAAGTGTACGATACCGCCTCGTCACCCGAAAAGAAAAAACTGATGAAAGTCCTTTGACAAGCTTTACATGAAGCCGCTGATCGCGAGGATCATCCAGAAAAAGTGTTTTCTGCCTAGCAAAAAGCCGCCTTATGCTAGGCGGCAATTTGCCAAGAGACACTGCGAAATCTTGCGTCTCAATAACATTTATTGGCGAGATCGCACAGGATACTTATGTTGCGCGCGCAGAAAAGATTCTCGAATGCGTTTTTGGTTGGCATATCCTCCGATATCCTCTTGCGGAAAAAAGAGGGAAACCTCCCGACGAAGTTTCTGGACTTCTTCTAAGACTTCTTTCAACGCTACTTCGCCAGAGCGTTTTTTTATTTTTACTGAAACATTAACCATGGATTTATATTACAACAATAACTCAAAGATATCAACGCCACGATTATACACATGATAGTACTCGCCGACAGAAAACACGATTTTTCTTTCCATGACTCTATTCTACCACAACCACCCCAAGTACAAAAGCTGCCTTTGTACTGGAAGGATGAGAAATTTTACGGCGATTCGTAAAATGAGGAAAATTGCGGGATATACTCATAGCTCGTCCCCGGCGAGGCCCCGATCGCCACCGAATCATCATAGTGCACTTCAGCTCCGTCGAGCAGCCGCACCTCTGCCGCACTCACCGCGACACCTGTGGCCTGATTCTGGATCGTAATTTGGCCATACGGGGCAAAATATACACCGCCAGTCGCGTGGTCTTGGATTCTAATAGTATCTAGGGGCTCCGAACTATCCGCGGGTTTTTTTTCAAGACTGATTATATAAATATGTCCTTTGGGTTTAGTGACGTCACATCCAACTGTACATGTAGCCTCTAAGGTGAATCGATTTTCCACTGATACTTTATGGTCAAATATCAAAAACGCGCTGGCCCCAGAACCATCCGCATTTGCACCGTCAACCACAACTTTGCAGTTGTTGCCAAAATTACCCCCAAAGCCTAGGCCGTTCATACCTTTAATGTGGTATATGCGAGAAGAACCCGCATCTGCAGTCAGGGTCAAAACACATCCATTGGAACCATTTATATTTAAAGCTCCGTTAATCACCTGTGGGCCCTCGAGTGCGTCGACTCCGCTAACATTATAGTCGTCCGCTATTGGTAATCCCGCATATTTTACTGGATCCGCTGCGGTTTCCTTCCATATATTAACACACTCCTGCCACTCGCAGTTGCTAATAGTGATAAGGGCCGCGGGCTCTGGCGCGGGGGCATACGGAAAGGATGGGATTGTAGGATAGTAATCTACACATTCATGGCCGGGGGGAATGACATCATCGGCGCAGGCCGTCCCTCTGGATGTCACGGGCGCGGTTAGATTCTCGTAAAATATTTTGCTTGGTGTTTGTGGCAAATTGCTCGGAGGCGGCCCTATGAGAGTTGTGGTAGCTTTGGAGTTTATAATAGTCATGGCCGTAAGATTACCGCCCGCATGCACACCTTCGATCATCGTGGTGAAATTGCCAAAGACATCGGTATCGTTATCTCCAAAATATACAGTGAAGGCGGCGTCACTAGTGGCATCTGCACTCCAGTCCGAACCAACGGTATAATTTGTAACATACTTGAACTGCGAATCAGTACCATTTATATTGGTCCCCTTGCATAGTTCGTAATAAGCAGAAGCCGAAAAGTTACTATTATCAAATATAATCCAATACTTTTCTCCCTCGTAGACCGGAAAGGCCGCGGGGCTCAAAACATACTCCTGCGGCGTAAAAGTGGTACCAAAAAGTTCTTTCGAAAAACTCTTGGACCCAAAAACTGGCGTGTCTCTGGGTCGATCGTCTGCAGGATCGGGGGTCCCATTGTCGTTGTTTGGCACCACTCTGATGGTCATATCTCCAGGGGGACTGCCGAACTTCCTTACAGCAAGCTTTACGCTAAGCGGATAGGCAGTAACATTTTTAGGCACTACAAAACTTTGTGCAGCGTCTTGATGCGCACTGGAGTTATTTAGTATTATATTTGGGCAGTTTGGTAAATCACTGGGAAGCTTATTTTCACTTCTATAGAGCGGGGGTTCGGAGGCGTCATGAGCAATAGTCCTGGCCACTGTAGTGCTACCCGTAACAAAATCGTTGGGGCCATATGCCATTTTATCTCTGACAGAACCGTTTGAAAAAATATCCCCTCCGCTCTTGCTTGGACTGGTATGACCAATAAAATTAGTATCTTCTATCAACACCCCCAGAAACCCCGCCTGTACGCCTGACTTAAAAGAGACGCCCTCGCTAACCACTTTGGTAAAAACTACCTTCACCGAGCGAAAGTGATTGGAAATATTGGCCTTAGCTGTGATACTTGGGGTAAGCGTTGTGGCATTTTGTATATCAAAACTAGCGCTACCACCATTGGTAGTGGGAAACGCAAGACCGGTAGTATAATTTTTTCCCGTATTTATGCGGCGGATGATATCTTCGAGCCCCGATTGGGCAGTCACAAAACTTTTTTTGCCAAGCATAAGCTCGCGGGCCGCACGCAATTGGGAGACTGCCAGCGCCCCGAATGTGCCCGCCACCACTACTGTAATGACCACTATATATATGGATACCGCCAGCGCGGCAAAGCCTTTTCGGTTAGTTAGGATTTTTGGCATCATAGCTTCCCCTCATTATAGCAGTCGTGTGATATGTGCGCGTAACTTGATAGCTGCCTGCGGCTCCAGATGAGAGTGTCAGTTTGACGGCAATTGCGTCCGAAACCGTTGAAACCGGAGTCGTCACCTTTATAAATGTAAGGCCGCTAACTGTAATACCGGAAGGATCTAACTGCGCGCTACCCAATAAAACATCCTGCCCAGAAAGACTAATTGTGCGCGTTGATAAAGCTGTAGTACAATCCGCGGCACTCGGCGAAGAAAGATCCGCAAAAGTGGCAAGCGAAATAGTATTGCTCGGCGTTGTCAGTGGGGTCGGGGTACTGCAGGCGAGCCTGAGCTCCCGCACGATGCGCTCCAAAATAGTCTCGGCCGCGGTGGCCACTGCGCGCTCGGCGCGCGCCCGGCGTAAAAGTTTGGCCTCTTGAATCATGCCGGAGACTACAACCGTAACAATAATAGAGAACACCGCGACATAAATTACAAGCTCGGCTAAACCCACACCCCGTTTGTACATTGGCTTGGCCATCATCTCAAAAAGAGGTTTGCAATATAGGCCTCGACCTGCTCGCTTTTGGTACCCCAAGTGACTTTTATGAGTGCGTACTTGGTATCAGTATCCAAATTTTGTCCGACAGGACAAGAGACGGTAGTAGTTTGCCCCATAATATTATGACTAGTATTATCACGACAAGCATTTTTAAATGTCACCGATCGTGTAAAACCGTCGAACGGAGTACACAAATCAACTGTAGGGACAGCCATGAGCCCGATTGATCCGCCAGCAGATATATCATTTAGACAGTATATTTGGCTGCCATTAGCGGTAAGGCCGCCCAACCGATCAGCAAAGTGTACATCCCGCAGATACAAAAGCGCCTCGTACCCTTCTTCGAGCAAAAAGGCGGCCTGCGCGCGCTCGCCACCCCGCACTGTGGCACGGTGCGAGAGCGCCACGCCGCCATACACCGTAAGAGCTGCAGTAACTATCACCGCAAGGGCTACGAGCGCCTCTACGAGCGTAAAACCTTTATGCATTATATTCATTGTACCTCAATATTGCCCAAAGGTGTTATCTTTATAACTTTCGCCATGCTGATGTTGCGGCGGGAGGTGAGGATAAGGATACGGCCCCCAGCCGGTAGTGACGCGCAACTTGAGCCAATATCCTGCGCATTTCCGGTTATTCGTTGAAAAGAGAGGCCGTCATATCCTCCATATGTGGGAAATGTCTCAATGGATATATATGTGCCCCCCGGCAATGACTGCGTGGTGCTCACCACGCTATCAAGTGAGCAGTTACAACTATCGTCAAACATAAGCGTTATGTTACTTGGAGTAACAGCTACCCCATAACATGTGCTGGTCGTAGCCCCAGCACTATCATTGCGTGAAGACAGAGTATAGGTTCGGGCGCTACGCAATATTGCTACTACCTGCTCGGTAGCCGCGTTGAGTTCTTGGTTGTTAAAAAATGATCGAAAGGCCACAAATGACATCGCCGCGAGCATACCCATCACGCCGATAACGATGAGAAGCTCGAGAATACTCATGCCTTTGTTATGGTGCAATTTCATCATAGTCACTGACCCCAGACGCGCTTGCGGGCCCACCTGGGAAGATCATATCGAGCACACCATAATCATAGCTTACTTGGGTATTGCGGCGCATTACCAACTTATATGCCGCCACCTGCATAGCGTTGGGATTGGAAGGATCTCGCCCGAGCACTACGGAACCATTGGGAGCATAAAACGATACCGTTGCCCCTCCGTCTTGACGGCTCAAACTATAAATCGCCGCTTTGTCGTTTTCCGAAGTCAGATCAGTTGGATTCTGGTAGTTAAAGGGATCATAATCGCCTTGATTGTACGAGCGTGAAATAACAAGCATATATTCATCCTGCGCTTTGTTGCCACCTAAAAGTTGAGTATCATTTTCGGTGTCTACAAACCCATCGACGATCACAATCCCTGCAGTGTTAGCAGGCCATCCTAACGCACCGCTACTATTGTTCATCTCAATCTTGCCGCCTTGCTTGCCTGGGTCTTTTACAAGATGTAAATTGCCTTTAACGTGCATATGTGCACCACTGTTGAGAGTAAGTTTTGCCCCGTTGCGTACGACAAGGTCACCGTTTATGCAGGTTGGTGCGCCTGCCTGTCCTAGTGGAGGCCATGACTGTGATGCAGTGATAATGTGCGGGCCAGGAAGGCACGTACTTGTAAAAATCGAACTTACCCACCCATTGATTTTTGATTCAGAAATAGGCCATGGACCTTTTTCTGGTGGTGCTTTGGGTAGATAGAGATCTTGCACTGCCGAATCAATACCATAACCGGTGGGCGCTGGAGCAGTAAGTATAGTTTTAAGTGCTGCCTCGTCGACATATGCTATATCTTCCGCACCGCCTGCGTATTTACAGAAATTATATGGATACTGTCCGTATGCGCTTATATCAGGCGCGGGATAAATATAGTGCGTCTTATATACATCCGAGCCGCAGCTAGTGTTCTCGCCCGATCCACAACCAAAGTAACATCCGCGCCCGCTCGATTGTGACATGGTATTAAACTCATACGGAGTGTAAGTATTGAACGGTGAATCCTGTGTACATGATGCCGCAGTACCACCGTGCGTCACATTGCCTGCGTTTTTATAAGGATTGCAGTAAAAGCGCGTGGCAACATCCGTATTGACCGGATAGAGTGTGGAATTTACTGAATATCTGCGCTCAGAAACGCCATAATTTACCCTGCTAAAATTAGTCCCATTTGTTGTTTTTCGCACGTCGCGTACCTGTGAATCACAAAATGGCCGCCACCCTCGGCGCGATTCAATATCATCACCTACCGTCTCCGTACCCGAACCTCCAAGATCGCAATTATCAAGCTGCTGAACGAAACTATACCCCCAGAGTCGCGCATGCGCTTGGCGATCTTTCCAAAACGCCGAGGCAAAGCGTCTGCCCACAAACGCAATATCTTTGTTGGCGGATGACCCTTCACCTATGACGCTCGCGCCAATGGCTTCATCGGCGTGAAGCTCGCCGAATACTTGTAGCGAGTTTTCATAGTTATCATCTTCGGTACCTTGTGAATACACACGAAAATGAAAATCGGTACGCGGTTTATTAAAAGCGTCCGCCGGGAGAAGAGGTGCGGTGCCATTGGTGAGATTTGCATTGCAGGTAAAAGGCGTACTCGCGTCCTTCGAGCAAAAAAGGTTCGAGGTAATATATTGCCCGTACCCGCCCGTGTGAACAAGACCACAAACATCGTTCTTACACGGCGTCGCACTCTCATCATAATAAACCTTGTAATAACTATTTACATCGCCGCCAGAGCCTTCCGCCTGCAGTACGATATAAACGCCGTCATCGTCATCGACAGATTGAAGGCCGCTCGAACCAGGAATATTGAAATACACCCACTCGGGCGTATCCGCAGTGAGTACTTCACCCGGACTATTTGTTAAACCATCATGATCAGTGTCAATTTTATATTTTGCAAAAAGCCGTTCGTCATTCGCACCGATACCAATATCTTTTTCGAGCAAAATTCTTTGTGGTGTATCCCAAACTCCCGTACTACCCACTTCACGCACGGGATATGACTTCACGGTGGGCAACTTATCAGCGCTTCCGTGATATGCAACACGAAATGCGTAGCGTTTTGAGTTTTTACCTCCTTCATGAATCCGCACTCTTTGCGCGATTGCTGTCGCCTTGATAGCTCCTACTTCATTGCATTCGGGAGACACCAGTTCAGTTAATGCGACAGGATTGTCCGTCAGACACACAAACTTATGATTTGAGCTAACGGGATCGGGTTCTTTTCTCTCTGATGGCCTGATATCAACTTTGCCGGTTGTATATACATGCCCTACCACGCGTGCATCAGTCGCACTTTTGCCAAGCTTTCCGCCACCATCAGATCCATTTGCCCATACAGGACCATTGACCCAGACTGTACCTGCATCACCAGCTTCATCTTCGCCCTTACAGCCAGTACCGCTCACACATTTGATATCCGTACTATCAGACATCCAGAGACCGCCGTCGCCGATAAAACCCGCGTAGGTATAGATAGGATTGAGTTGTAGCGTTATCTTTAAAGCGCGCTTACGCCCACCAACATTACTCGTACTGATCAAATTGTTGTTAGTTGGTGTAGGGGCGACAACATCGGTCGTACCAGATACGAGGCCGGCGACCGTCCAACTGCCAGTAACTACACCCCCTGAGCGCAAATACCGCGCGATACCATCTTCTGTACCCGCTTCGGACACATAGTATGCGCGCGCCGACTGGTACACATTGGAAAATTGCCGCGCAGAGCTCGCAGTGATAAGCCCATAGCTCGCGATCAGTATCACAAGTATCACAAGTACGATAATCATCGTCGTGAGTGCTGCGAGCCCCCTGTTGTATCCTGCGTATTTCATATCAATAACCACGCGGGGTAGCGCCCGTGGTAATAGTAATAGTTTGATACGTCACCAGATCACGAAGACCGAGCTTAATACGCACACCTTTGGCATTACTACTACACGGGCTTATAGTACCCGCACACTCGAGAGTAAAAATATCAACTGCCACACGCGGTGATGTAAGTATGCGCGTGGAAACAGGATTGATGCCGTCATTTTTCGTCATAATAAGCTTTGGCTTGGTAGGATCAGATTTATCAACCTTAATAGTGACTACGGCATCTGTCTTTGTGAGTGTAAGTTCGCCATCATTACTAAAAGCAAAATCTGTCGATTCTAAATTTTTTGCACCACGCGCATGGTCCAGTACTTGGCGCATCGCGAAGTCTGCTTCGTCCATCATGCGCACACGGTCGCCGATTGAGCGTTCATTGGTAATAATATTGACCATAAAAAAGAAAATGGCGCCGAGTACTATTACCAGCACACCCACATACACCAAGAGTTCAATAAGAGTAAAGGCGCGCCGTCTCATAGATTTGAAGTCCAATCAGTAAGATACGTATCGAGTACTATGTTTTTCGATCCATTATCCCAGCTCACCATCACCGTCACTTTGCGTGTGCCGGGGTCATCATATCCAGAGGGGCCTGTAATAATAACCCCCTGCTGGTCGCCCTGACGATAAACGGGGGAAAACCGAATACTGCGCGTGAAAATACCATCGAGCGCTGCGGGAGGCGTAGTACTCAGCGACCATGTGTTACTGGCAAATGTCGCATAATAATCTGTAGCACCAGTAGTTGGTGACGAGATCGTTGACCACCCGCCAGTCGCGCGCAAATACCGTAGCGCCTCAAACGCCTCTTGTGCATAATAGGTTGCGCGTACTTTCATGATGCCGTCTTGTTTGATCTGTAAAAGTTTTGACTGCAAGAAAAAAAGTGTGACAAACACCGTAGAGATAAGCGCTATCGCTACAAGAAGCTCGAGGAGTAAAAAGGCTTTTTTATTATTTTTCATAAATCACACCAGATTTTGTGATCACGACTCCACCGCAAGTTTTGTTGTTACGACAAATTGTCAGTGCCGCCTCACCACTACCACAGGGACTCGCGATCTTATTCTTATTATAAAAGTATATCACTCCTTCGGTAGCGGATGGCGTAATATCTTCATATTCACCAGTCAGTTTTGAGAATATAACGCCGGGTATGATAGTCCACCCTGGACTGATACTTTGAAGTTCGATACTCGAAGTATACGGAGTACAAAAAGAAAGCGAGTTTGGCAAAGAGTAGCTATTTACAAGCGTGGGACAGGTATATATATAGTAGCCACTATCGCCCAATCGTATAGCATCTGGATTTTTACAAAGAGAAAAAGTTGTCGCCCCATCATAAAAAAGCACGCCGTACTTGGCTCCATCTTCTGACGCGAGAGACTTTGACCGCGCAAGTTTCAAAATACTCTCAACATCACGCGCCGCGGACCTGACCACTGTCCGCTCACGCCATGTACCAAAGCTCGGTATGATGAGTGCTGCCAAAAGACCAATGACGCCTATCACGATAATGAGCTCAATCATGGTAAATGCTCTGCGCATATTAAATGGCACCTACCAATGAATACATCGGTGTGATCATCGAGACAGCAAAAAAACCTACGACCGCACCAATGATAAGCATGAGCACCGGCTCGATAATGGTCGAGAGATCTTTGGTAGCATCGGCAACTTGCTGTTCATAAAACGACGCGACCTCGCCGAGCATCTTTGAGCTCTCGCCCGTCTCTTCACCTACCGAGAGCATCTCGCCTACCAGTGATGGATAGAGATGTTCGTTTGCTAAAAATACTTTTGAAATCGTATCGCCTTTTTGGATCGATTTTTTTGCGTCCGAGAGCGTCTGTGAATACAAATGATTCTGCACCACACGCGCGGTAATCTCGAGCGCTTCCATCACCTGCACTCCTGCCGATAAGAGTGACGAGAGCGTGCGCGAAGCGCGTGCGGCGTTGAACTTTTTGGCGAGCGGGCCGATCACTGGTAGACGAATAACAACATTGTCCGCCAAATGCTTGCCGAAGGTTGTACGAAAAAATGCGATGACACTAAAAATAAACCCAAAAAAACCGAGGATGACCAGCATAAAGTGGTTAGTAAAAAAGTCGGAGAAGTCGATGATGAATTGTGTGGAAGCTGGTAGCTCGACATCGAGCTCTTTAAACACCGCGGAGAGTGTTGGTACTACATACACAATCATGAGCGCACCGATGAGCACCATCGCCGCTAAAATAATCGATGGGTACATCATCGCTCCCCTCACCTTGCGCACGAGATCGTAATCCGCCTGCATCTGGGAAGCTAGAAGTGTGAGCGATTCTTTGAGCTTACCTGACTTCTCGCCTGCATCAACCATAGCAATATAGAGGGAAGGGAAAATTTTTGGATGCTTGCCGAGCGATTCAGCAAATGTCTTACCCTGCCGAATCTGATCTTCGATAGCTAAGATCGTAACTTTAAACTTTGGGTTATGTGACTCCCTGGAAAGCGCGTCGAGTGCGCGCGTGAGTGGGAGACCTGCGCCAATCATCACTCCCAAGTTTTTTGAAAATACGATTTTGTCAGAAAGCGTGACGCGCCGTAAATAGGTACTAAGATCGATGGAAACATTTTTTTTGAGCCCGCCAGGCATATTCACACCGGGTAAGGCGCTGATCTCGTGCGCTTCAAGCAACAGGAGGCCCTCGGTACGCAAAAAGCGCGCGAGCTCAAAACGATCACCTGCATCACGAAGACCCGACTGCTCAACACTCTGCCGGTCACGCGCCCGAAATTGAAAACGCGCCATAGATTATTCTTGTGTCACGCGCAATACTTCTTCGACCGTAGTAATCCCCTGCGCCGCTTTAAAAATACCGTCTTCGAGCATACTCATCATGCCTGACTTACGCGCGATCGCATCAATCTCCGATGGATTCGTGTTTTTCATTACCATCTCACGCATCGCGGGCGTCACCGTCATAACCTCATGCACACCGATACGCCCTTGGTAGCCATCGGGCACATCAGATGCGGGTACCGGTTTATAAAATGGCACATCTTCGATCTTTGCTTTTGGCGCGATAATTTTTTCCGCGCGTAAAAACCCAAGTATACGATCGATATCAACAATCTTTGCGAGCTGGGCGATTTGATCTTTTGTCAAACGATACTCCTCTCTTGATTTGTAGAGTGTGCGCACCAATCGTTGAGCGATAATCACATTGACCGTTGACGCGATCAAAAAGGGCTCGACGCCAAGATCAATGAGACGCGGCAACGCGCCTGCCGCAGAGTTGGTATGCAATGTCGTCAGTACCAAGTGACCAGTGAGCGCGGCATTGATAGCGAGACCAGCGGTCTCCGAGTCACGAACCTCACCTACCATCAAGATATCAGGATCTTGACGCAACAGACTGCGCAAACCGTTGGCAAAGGTAAACCCGATATCGGGACGCACCTGTGTCTGATTAATGCGAGGCATACGGTATTCAATCGGATCTTCAATGGTAGAAATATTGACATCGGGAGTATTCACCAAATCCATCATCGTATAGAGCGTCGTCGTCTTACCTGATCCGGTAGGACCAGTGGCTAAAATCATACCGACAGATTTTTTAATATTTTGATGTAACAGTTCAAGTCCTTCACCATGAAACCCGAGTGATTCGAGCGTGAAGCCACGCGCATTCTCCGGCAACAAACGCATGACGATCTTTTCACCGTCATACACTGGCAATACCGAGACACGAGTTGAAAACTTATATTCGGGCGATTCGATCTTGAAACGACCGTCTTGTGGCAATCGTTTTTCATCAAGCTTTAAGCTCGAGAGCACTTTGACGCGCGCGATAACAGCTGATGCGATTTTCTTGGGCAACACCATCGCATCACGCAATATACCATCGATGCGGTACCGTACCAAAAGCTCGTTTTCGAGGGGCTCGATATGAATGTCAGATGCTTTTTGCAAAATCGCGTGGCGGATAAGAGTATCGACGATCTTGATGATGGGCAACTCTTGCGCCACCTTCTCGAGATCCTCGCCACTCTCACCCGCCTCACCAACTGACGCGGCACTCATAACAAGCCCGTCCGACTCGCCCTTGATAATCTCACCGAACTCCGCCTCCAGACTCTTCTGATAGAGAGAAAGGAGATACTTCATCGATTTTTCGTTAGTCATGCGTGGCTTGATAGTAAGCCCCGATTTTTTGTGGATGAACTCAATAGTCTCGAGATCCTCCGGATCGAGCATCGCTACCTCCAAATCCTTACCCATCTTTTTATAAGCGATGATATTGTGCGCTCGCGCAATAGGTTCGGGCACCGCATGAAGCACTTCGGGGTCAATCTTTTCACCTTCAAGATTTACAAATGGAATCCCGAGGATGTACCCATACACGCGCTCAATATCTTTTTGGGTTATTTTCCCTTGGGCGACGAGAATATCTCCAGGACGCAAATCCTGCTCTTTGGCCTTTTTAACTGCGGCGTCAATATCTTTTTCGGAGACAAGCCCCGAATCAAGAAGAAACGCTTTGAGTTGCCCTGAATCGATTCTCATCCGAGGATAGTACTTTATCCGAGAATATCTTTTACCTTTGCAAGAACTTCCTTGAGTGCGTAGTTTGCCTTGACCAAATATCCGCGCGCGCCAAGCTCAATCGCCTTCATCACCTCGGTACTTTCTTCAAGATTGGTCAGCACCAACACGGGTACCTCCTTGATTGTCTCGTCCTGTTTGATTTCCTGTAAAACCTCAAATCCGTGTTTTTTCGGTAAAATGAGATCGAGCAAAATCATATCTGGCTTCTTTTCTTTCGCGAGCTTGATACCCTCTTCGCCATCAAACGCTTGGAATATCTCATATCCATCGGCGGCAAACGCTTTTTGAAGTGCGTCTTGGAGTGCCGCTTCGTCTTCGATAATAAGAAGTTTTTTCATACTCTATACTATATATTTTTAATTTTTGTAATTACTTTTTCTGGACCATCGCCTCGCCCGAAACGAGCGGGAGCGTATACCAAAATGTCGACCCTTTACCTTCCATGGAAGCGAAACCTGCCTTGCCACCCATAGCACCTACCAGTGACCGCACCAGATAGAGGCCGAGCCCCGTGCCCTCGGCGCGCATCCGCAGGGCATTTTCCGATCGAAAGAACTTCTGGAAAATCATCGCCTGATCGGCTACCGGAATACCAATACCCGAATCAGTCACCTCGACGCGTGCCGTATTTTTAGCACGCAATACTTTTACCGTCACCTCGCCGCCTTTCTTAGTGTAGCGTACGGCATTGTCGATGAGGTTTTCTGTCACCCAACGAAGCTTTACTTCATCAGCAAATACCACCAAAGGCCTTGCCTCACCCACAAACACAAGCTTTTCGTCTGCCTGCTCCGCGAGTGGCTTGTAGCCGTTGGCGATTTGCTCGACAAAATTGTCGATTGTAATCGCTGTTGGCCGCAAAATGACACGGTCGTCCTCAATACGGTTAACCTCGAGCAGGTCATTGACGAGCGCGATCATGCGTTCGTTCTGTCGTCTAATCGTGCCCATAGTGGCGGCGACATCTCCTGTCACCGTCTTCATCTGGTCAAGCATAAGCTCTAACTGCCACTTGATAGCCGAGAGCGGCGAGCGAAGCTGATGCGAGACAATATTGACGAACTCGGATTTGATGCGCGATGCGTCAGCCAAACGCTGAAACGATGAGACAACGGCATTGCCAACCACAAAGAGAAACGCCGCCATCATCGACACCGAGATGATAACAACCGCCGGATCATCAGAAAAACGCTGTGCCGCAATCGCGGTCGTAACCATACCCGCTACATTGACTCCGCCCATGACAATAAAGAGAAAGGGCGGACAAGTCCATAACGAAACATTATACTTACGACATTGTGAGACGACATGGAAAGTATTCATAAGAACTGATGCCTTTAGTATACACCCTGTAAGCCACTACGGGGAGGGTGCTTGACTGTGAAAAGAATACTGCTATAATAGAAGAGTCATTGTGATTGTTCTGATGGTCCGTCTGAAACGGGCCATTTTTTATCCAAAAAACAACTATACACTCATGGATCTCAAAATAATCAAAGCAACGCTCGAAGAGCTCGCCGAAGAAAAGGGAATATCAAAAGACAAGGTCCTCGAGACCATTGATATGGCGCTCGCTGCCGCCTATAAACGCGACTACGGCAAGCGTGGACAGATTATACGAGCAACTTTTGACCTTGATTCAGGTGGGATATCCTTTTCGCAGGTCAAAATCGTCGTCGACCAGTCAATGCTCAAGTCAGAAGAAGAAGTGGCCGCCGAAGACTCTTCGGGTCACTCCGAACGAGACGAGGAAATGGGGGGTGAGCAAAAGCGTGTTCGGTTCAATCCTGAGCGCCATATAATGGTAGACGAAGCACATAAAATCAAAAAAGATGCCGTATTGAGTGAAGAACTCATCTTCCCACTCGAGACTCACGCCGACTATGGTCGAATCGCCGCGCAAACCGCAAAACAGGTCATCATCCAGCGTATTCGCGAGGCAGAACGCGAAGCTATCTACGAAGAATTTAAAGAAAAGCAGGGGGAAGTCGTCAGCGGTATTGTCCAGCGCGTAGAAGGACGCAATGTGTATCTTGATCTCGGACGCACCACCGCCCTCTTGCCCGCCGAAGAACAGGTACAACACGAACGCTATCGCATTGGTGAGCGCATCAAAGGGCTTTTGCTGATGAGCGAACGGCAAGCACGCGTCCCACTCATGTATCTCTCTCGCTCACACCCGCGCTTTGTCAGTAAACTCTTTGAGATAGAAGTACCGGAAATCGGCCAAGGCATTGTGGAGACCAAGGGTCTTGCCCGCGAAGCTGGCTCTCGCACAAAGATTGCCGTCATTTCACACGACCAAAGTATTGATCCGGTAGGATCGCTCGTCGGTCAAAAGGGTGTGCGTGTTGGCACCGTCATCGCCGAGCTTGGTGGCGAGAAAATCGACATCATCGAATGGTCAGACGACCCTACCAAGTTTATCGCGAACGCTCTCTCGCCTGCCAAAGTACTCGATGTCACTACCGATGAAGATACCCATACGGCAACCGTACTTGTTGACGATTCTCAACTTTCGCTCGCTATCGGCCGCAATGGTCAAAATGTTCGTTTGGCCGCCAAACTCACCAGTTGGAAGATTGATATCGTAACCCGCGAAGGTAGAGAAGCTCATGATACTGATTCTGAAGAAACACCGAGCGAATCTGAAAAAACCGAGGAAACCTCAACTGAAGAGAAATCATAAAAGATTATTAGCCTACTGATCACACTCCTATGATTACATTCGCAATTATCACCAGTCTCATCTCTATCGCGTTCGCCTTTTGGCTTCGCCTCGCGATCATCAAACTCCCCGAAGGCAACGAGCGCATGCAAGAAATCGCAACCGCAATCCGCGAAGGTTCATACGCATTCCTCAAGCGCCAATACCGTACCGTAGGTATCGTAGCTGCCGTACTCTTTGTAGTACTCGCTGTCGCTTATTCGATGCATTTAGCTCTCGGATTTTTGATAGGCGCGGTCTTCTCCGCATTTGCCGGCTTTATCGGCATGCAAACAGCGGTCATGGCAAATGTCCGCACTGCTGAG
Source organism: Patescibacteria group bacterium (assembly GCA_038064855.1). NCBI lineage: Bacteria > Patescibacteria group bacterium. Next base: position 46,562 of record JBBTSE010000002.1, on the reverse strand, counting down.
GCCGCGCGAACAGGCATCAAACAAGCATTCGATGTCGCATTCAAAGGAGGTGCGGTTACTGGATTTTTGGTAGCAGGCCTCGCTCTTTTGGCGGTTACACTCTTTTATGCCGCATACGCAGGCACCGCGCATCTAGTAGACGCGCTGATCGGCCTTGGGTTTGGTGGATCACTCATCTCGGTATTTGCGCGCCTCGGCGGCGGTATTTATACCAAGGGTGCTGATGTGGGCGCAGATCTCGTAGGCAAAATCGAGCTCGGCATCCCCGAAGATGATCCACGAAATCCCGCAGTCATCGCTGACAATGTTGGCGACAATGTAGGTGATTGTGCGGGTATGGCAGCTGATCTTTTTGAGACCTATGCTGTCACGCTTGTCGCCGTATTGCTTCTTGCGTCAGGCCAAGAAACTTTACAGCTCTACCCGCTTGTATTGGGTGGCGCGGCACTCATCGCATCGATCATTGGCTTTTTCTTTGCCAAGATAAAAGGTGAAGCAACCATCATGCAAGGACTCTACAGGTCGCTTGTCGCGACCTCTATCCTTGCCGCGGTATTCTTCATCCCCGTCACGCGCATGTTTTTTGTGCGCGACGCTATGGCGATGTTTTTGTCAGCAGCCATTGGTATCGCTGTAGCGCTCGCAATGGTCCTCATTACTGAATATTACACATCAAAAAAATTCCGCCCTGTTAAATCAATCGCAAAAGCGTCTGAGTCGGGACACGGCACCAATGTCATCATCGGACTTTCGGTGGGACTTGAGGCAACTTTTGTGCCGATTCTTATTATTGTCACTGGCATGCTCGGCGCCTACGCGCTTGCAGATCTCTATGGTATAGCGATCGCGGCGTTTAGCATGGTCTCACTCGCTGGCATCATCATCACCATCGACGCGTTCGGTCCTATCACTGACAACGCGGGTGGCATCGCCGAGATGGCGAATCTTCCGGCGTCAGTGCGCGCGAACACCAACCCTCTCGACGCGGTGGGCAACACCACCAAAGCAGTCACCAAAGGATATGCTATCGCGTCAGCAGGTCTTGCCGCTATCGTTTTGTTCTCGGCGTATCTCGATGAAGCAGCCCATCTCGGAAAAACAGTATTTCTCAATATGGCAGATCCCGTGGTACTCGCCGGTCTCTTTATCGGCGGCGCACTCCCATACATCTTTGCTTCAATCGCTATGCGTGCAGTAGGTAACACGGCGGGCGCTGTCGTACACGAAGTACGCAGACAGTGGACCACCACCAAGGGTATTGCGGAAGGTACCGCAAAACCTGACTATGCGCGCACGGTAGATATCGTAACCCAAGCGGCACTCCGCGAGATGATAGTACCAGCTCTCTTACCAATCCTCGTCACCCTTATCGTCGGGTTCGCACTTGGCGCCGAAGCATTGGGCGGCCTTCTCATCGGCGTTATCACCACAGGACTTTTTGTCGGTCTCTCGATGACCGCGGGGGGAGCTGCGTGGGACAACGCGAAAAAATATATTGAGGACGGCCACCATGGAGGCAAAAAATCATTTGCCCATCAAGCAGCCATCACCGGCGATACCGTTGGCGACCCATACAAAGACACGGCCGGCCCCGCCATCAACCCTATGATCAAAGTCGTCAATATCGTAGCACTTCTTATCATCCCGTTTTTGAACTAAATGAGTGTAGAGATCATAAAAATTGAGAACTCGCGTGTTGAGATCAAGGGCGCTATCGACACGCATGTCTTTGACTCATATATATTGAAGACAACCACGCGCGTTGTAGCCGATGCGGAGCTCGATGGCTTTCGAAAAGGTAAAGCGCCCGAAAAAATGGTAGTCGACAAAGTTGGCGAAGATAAAATCTTGCAAGAATCGGCAGAAGCCGCCCTGCAACATGAATGGCCGAAAGTTTTGGCGGAGCAAAAAATTGAAGCTATTGGTCCTGCCGAATTTCACATAACTAAAATTGCGCGCGGCAACCCCCTTGAATGGACGGCGCGCGTAGCAGTCATGCCTGATATTACCCTGCCCGACTGGAGAGGTATCGCACACGAAGTAAATAGCAAAAAAGAGACACCGACACTCGAGGTAACTGAAAAAGAAATAACCGATACACTTACCTACATCCAGCGCGTGCGCACGCCTGAAGGCACGACTCCCCCACCAATTGATGACGCCTATGCACAAACACTCGGGAGCTTTTCAACACTTGCAGCGTTACAAGATAATATCAAGCAAGGCATTTTAGAAGAAAAAAATAGTAAAGCACGCGACGCGCATCGCATGCGCCTTATCGAAGAAATCGCCAAAGCTGCTACGGTTGAAATCCCAGAGATCATGATCGACGCCGAGCAGACCAAGATGGTGGACGAGTTGCGTCACAGCATTGAGGAGATGGGTCTTGTCTGGAGCGAATACTTGGCGCATCTAAAAAAACCTGAGACTGAAATCCGCGCAGGATTTAAAGAAGATGCGGCGCGCCGTGTATGCGTATCGCTCACCCTTCGCGAAATTGCGCACAAGGAATCGACCGAAGCAACCACCGACGAAGTCACCAAACGCGTAGAAGTCATGCTCCGCCCCTACGAAGAAAAAGACCGAGCACAGATTGACCGAGGTCGCGTAGAGGAGTACGCTAAAGGCGTCTTACGAAACGAAAAAGTAATAGAACTCTTAGAGATCCAATAATATGCTTATCCCAACTGTTATCGAAAAATCAAGCTACGGCGAACGCGCCTATGATATTTACTCGCGTCTTCTCAAAGACCGCATTATTTTCTTGGGTAGCCAGATCAATGATCAGGTAGCAAACGCGATTATCGCTCAACTTTTGTTCTTGGAGCTCCAAAGCCCCAAAGAAGACATTTCATTTTATATCAACTCGCCGGGCGGATCAGTAACCTCAACACTCGCTATCTATGACACTATGCAGCACATCAAGCCTGATGTCGCTACCATCTGCGTAGGCATGGCAGCCTCGGGTGGTGCTATCTTGCTCGGTGCTGGTCAAAAGGGCAAACGCTATTCACTCCCCAACGCTGATATCATGATCCACCAAGTATTGGGTGCCGCAGAGGGTCAAGCATCTGACATTGAGATCAACGCGCGCCACATCCTCAAAGTCAAAGATCGCCTCAATAAAATTTTGGCAAAGCACACGGGGCAATCGCTCGATAGAATTGAAAAAGATGCTGATCGCGACTTCTATATGGATCCAGAAGAAGCTAAAAAATATGGCATCATCGACGAGGTCATCAAATCTAAAACAAAATAAACTCAAAACAAAAAAGCCCCCGCAGGGGCTTTTTTGTTTATAAAATAAAAACACTCTCGATGATATCGAGAGTGGGTAAAAACGCCAGTTGGTCGTTTACTGATGAGAGACTGGCTGACTCCCCAGTAGCGCGTCCGAACTCCTCAGACACCTCATTGCTCGGGTCGGGGTAGCAACTCAAACGGTGAGAGGCGGAACAAACCGAGCGACCTACGGCCCCCAGCAAGCACACTGCTTACTCGCTGGAGTAAAAAAGGAAGACTCCACTGAGAGTAGCAAGGAAAGGTTATACGAGCAAACGCGGGAGTAGATTAATCCCCGTCATCTCAGCGGGTACGGAAAGACCCATGAGGTCGAGTACGGTGGGTGCTACATCCGAGAGTACACCCTCGATCTGATTGAGACGCGCATCGATTTCTTGCTGTGATCGAGCTTCTTTTCTACGAAATTGACCTGCTACGAGATAGAACGGCACGGGGTTTGCCGAGTGCTTCGTGCGTGGCTCACCGGTTAGCCGGTAGCGTTTTTCCTCGGCATTGCCATGATCAGCGGTGATGACAAGCGCGCCGCCCATCTCATCAAGCTTTTTCTTGAGCTTACCCAAGCATTCATCGAGCGTCTCGATTGCTTTTACGGTTGCGTCAAAATTACCTGTGTGCCCCACCATATCAGCATTGGCAAAATTGATCAGTATAAAATCATACTGAGGCATAATCTCGAGTACCGAGTCAGTAATCTCGCGTGCGGACATTTCCGGTTTTTGATCAAATGGCACGCGTGCAGATGGCATGAGCTTACGATCTTCGGCCGGAAACGGCTGCTCTTTGCCACCGTTAAAAAAATAGGTCACATGCGCGTACTTTTCGGTCTCGGCGATATGAAATTGTTTGCGCCCCGCATACGAGATCACGCGTGAGAGCGGCCACTCAAGATTGAGCGGGGGAAATGCCACATGTGCGGGCAAGCCCTTTTCATATTCGGTCATCGTTACAAAAAACAAATTTTGGATAAACGCGCGATCAAACTTGGTAAAATCATGATCGACAAACGAGTGCGCCATCTGCCGCTCACTATCTTCACGAAAATTCATAAAGATCACCGCATCACCCTCGCGAATGCGTCCCTGTGGCTCCCCCTTTTCGTTGACACGCCATGCGGGCGTAAAAAATTCATCAGTGATACCGGCAGTATACTGATCATCAATATATTTTTTTGGAAATTCAAAGGCCGCGCCCTTTTTGCCAATGAGACAATCATATGCTTGTTGGGTTAACGCCCATTGCTCTTCTCTATCCATCGTAAAATGTCGCCCGATGATCGAGGCGATAAACGCATTGGGGCACTCGGTACGCATACGCTCTTCGAGCTGCGGTAAAAAAGTTTTGAGTTCGCGCACTGCCGCATCTCGCCCATCACCAAAAATATGTACCGCGACCCGCTCAGCATTTTCACGACGCGCAAAATTGAGCAGCGCATAAAGATGATCGACATACGCGTGCACGGATCCAGACGAGCAAAGTCCCACGATATGCAGCGTGCCCTTGTTTGATCGTGCGTGTGCAAGCGCGTCAACAAACGCGGGATTTTCAAAAAAAGTACCATCTTGAATTGAGACAATGATGCGTGGCAAATGATGATAGAGTACGCGCCCTGAACCGATGGTCAGGTGGCCTACTTCAGAGTTTCCTTCCTCGCCCCACGGTAAACCCACCGCAAGACCCGATGCCTGCAAGGTAGTAAACGGATAGAACTGATGAATGTCATCGAAGGTAGGTTTTTTTGCCATCTGCAAAGGCGACTCGCCCGGCAATGTGTTGATACCAAAGCCATCGAGCACCGCGAGCACTATCGGTTTGAAGTTCATGTCTCCAGTGTATCACATTGACGAAAGCGCTGAAAAATCATATAGTAAAGCTACCTTAACTATTGTCGTTATTTATGAACCAAGTATTAATTCACCTCTATGTACCTCACCTCACAACTCGGCGTTGTGGCTTTGGTGCTTCTGGCGGGCGTTGGCATCGGGTATGTCTTGCGCAAATTTATTGCTCAACAACAAAAAAACTCGATCGAGCTCGAGATTCAGAAAAAACTTCTCGAAGCTAAGACTGGAGGCCAACAATTAATCCTCGAGGCACAAACAAAAGCAACAAGCGTCCTCGAAGGAGCTCAAAAGGAAATCAAAGAACGCGAAGCTGAAATTCACAAATGGGAAGACCGTAACACACGCAAAGAAGAAACACTCGAAAAAAAGTCGCAAGAACTCGAAGACGAAAAAACGGGCCTCCGCGACAAAGTGGAGAGAATCCGCCAAGCACAAGAAACGCTTAAAAACAAAGAAGAAGAACAGCGCGCAGCTCTCGAGCGCGTAGCGCAACTCTCACAAGAAGATGCCCGCGAGCAACTTTTTGGCGCCATTGAGAAAAAATACGAGTCAGACTTTTTAGGTCGTCTCCATAAGCTCGAACTGCAGGGCGAAGAACGCCTTGGCAAAAAAGCACGCGATATTTTAGCGGCTATCATCCAACGCGTCGCTACCTCGACCGCGTCTGAGGTGACTACCACCAGCGTCGTCATCCCATCCGAAGAACTCAAAGGTAAAATTATTGGACGCGAAGGTCGCAATATTCGCACCCTTGAGCGCGCGGCTGGCGTTGAAATCATCGTCGATGATACACCGGGCATGATCACCATTTCCGGCTTTGACCCCGTGCGTCGGCATATAGCCAAGATGGCACTCGAAGACTTGATCTCTGACGGGCGTATCCAGCCCGCGCGCATTGAAGAATCAGTCGATAAAGCAAAATCACAAATTGAAAAAATAATGAAAGACGCGGCAGACGCCGCCGCGTACGAGGTCGGCATCTTTGACCTTGACCCCCGCCTTATGCAGCTACTTGGTCGCTTGCGCTTTCGCACCAGCTACGGGCAAAATGTCCTTCAACACTCGGTTGAGATGACGCACATCTCGGGTATGCTTGCATCCGAACTTGGCGCTGATATTGCTATCGCCAAAAAAGGCGCACTCTTGCATGACATCGGCAAAGCAGTCGATCACGAAGTACAGGGAACGCATGTCGAGATTGGTCGCCGCATTCTACAAAAATTTGGGGTTGATACTGCCGTTATCCAGGCGATGCAGTCACACCACGAAGAATACCCGTATGAAACGCTCGAATCGATCATCGTCCAGACCGCCGATGCAATATCTGCATCACGCCCTGGAGCACGGCGTGATTCAGTAGAAAACTATCTCAAACGCTTAGAAGATCTTGAGCGTATCGCGGGATCTTTCCCAGGTATCGAAAAGTCATATGCCATTCAGGCAGGCCGTGAAATCCGCGTATTTGTCACCCCCGAGAAGATTGGTGACTTGGAGGCCAAGAAGCTTGCTCGTGACATCGCCGACCGTATCGAGCAAGAGCTCAAGTATCCGGGCGAGATCAAGGTAAATGTCATCCGCGAGTCCAGGTCCATCGAATACGCCCGCTAAAGTGGGCTGTGCATAATGAAAGTGCAAAATGTGTTGCAAACAAAGGATTTGTGATACTATGTCTGTAGCATTTCATGCAAAACGAAAAAGGTCGTAACTCAAAATAATTTTTTTCTCACATGAACAAAGGCGACTTAATCGAAGCAGTCTTCAACAAAATCGGCGGTACCAAAAAAGGTGCTGAAGAAGCAGTTGACACCGTATTCGATTCAATCACAAAAACTCTCTCAAAGGGAGACGAGGTAGCGGTATCTGGCTTTGGCACCTTTCTTACCAAAAAGCGCCAAGCTCGCACCGCACGCAACCCGCGCACGGGCGCTGCAGTACAAGTACCTGCAATGCAAGTTCCAAAGTTTCGCGCAGGCAAAGGCCTCAAAGACGCAGTTAAGTAAGAATCTGCCACTATACAAAAATACCTCGCACCCGCGAGGTATTTTTGTTTTAATGAAACCAATGAAACCACAAGGACGCATCATGATCAAGATAACCGGCCGCGTGCAGGGAGTGTCGTTTCGATTTTACACAAAACAAAAAGCTGACGAGCTTGACCTTTGCGGCTTCGTGAAAAATAATCCTGACGAGTCAGTAGACATTGTCGCCGAGGGTGATCACGCGGCACTCCAAAAACTCGCAGACTGGACCGGCAAAGGCCCCGAGTTCTCAACGGTTGATCATTGTGAAACTGCATGGGGTGAGTATAGCGGTGAATTTTCGTCTTTTGAAATTCGCTAGCGTATGCTACGATACCGATGCCGCTGTAAACCCTTCTCCGGAAGGGGATGAAAGCGGCATTTTTAAAAAGCGGTCGTCGTATAACGGCTATTATGGCTGCCTTCTCCCGCAGAACAAGGAGTGAAACGACTATGTTCTGCGAAGATCCCGTTATACAGAGCGTCAATCCATATAAAAACGCGAGCGTAGTTTAATGGTAGAACGTCTGCCTTCCAAGCAGAGGGCGCGAGTTCGATTCTCGCCGCTCGCACCAGAATCACCCTTGTCACGGGATCCTCACAAAATATTGTCGCTGCGCTCTGTATTTTGCGGGACAAGCAGCAGACGCGGGTTCGACTCCCGCCGACCGCACAAGTAAAAATGACTCCGCGCTATGCGGGGTTATTTTTATTTGTTTTGGATGAAAGGGGGTCGAACCGGATTTTTGCGCCACTGGTTCGAGCAAAAATCCGTGGCTTTGCTGTGGAAGCAAAGGGACTCCCGCCGACCGCACAAGGAACTAATTGTACATCTCTAATAACAAAGATAGTATGAGGGTATGAATCATCGAACAGGATTCGCACCAGTGGTTTTTTTGCTTGTAATTGTTAGTGTCATAGCTGTTGGAGGCGGAGTTTATTTTTATGAATTAGAAACTTCTGAAGACAAGGAGCGCGCAACCATACCAACCAAAACATCCGAAGAGCTGGAAAACCAAAAGGTAGTAGATACTACCGAAAACTCTTCTGTGATTAAAAAAGAAGACCAACAGGAAACAACGAATACAAAAATCTTAGAGAAAAAACCTGAGCAAAGACAGCTCCCACAGAAGTCGACGCCGCCTCAACAACCAATACCGACACCGGTCGTGGTCATGCCTCCTGTCGCTCAACCTCTACCTCCTACCGTCAAAAAACTTCTCCCGCCACCGCAAACCCTAACAAAACCCATACCAAATGTTTTAATCTTAGAAGTTCCAGAAAATGATCCGAGTCGATACGAAAATGGTGTCATGTCTATGAATGCAGTGGTTCAAAAATTCTATGAAATATATCCTGATGAATTTGATATGTTGGTAACATTTGATGTTGGCAAACAAAATAACAAATACAATGGGTGGAGCAATGGTTTTATGAGACGCTATGTACCTTCGAATATTGGGCAGATTAACGAGTGCTCTACGGTAGAGAATATGAACTGTAGCGGATACCCTACACGCCTAAGATATATACAACAATTTAAAATGTGGGATGATACCACTCTTTCCGGCTATGTATTTGTTCATGAACTCGGGCATTACTGGGGGGTCGGCTGGGGTGTTCAGGGGGCACCTCAATGCTTTGATTCGTGGGCCTCATATGTGTACGACTTTCCATCGGGACATTGGTCATCAAATTTTGAGGCTGGCCCGCTGAGCGTAATAGTTGGAGGGGCATTGCAAGCTAAAAATGGCACATACCTTCAACCTCGTCTCAGCAGAATCATAGACAATAAGGACGGTACATTCACCACTACTGGCATGGAAGGCATAACGAACACCACCCCTAGATTTAATTATATTGACCTCTACGCGATGGGTTTGATGACTGAAGAAGAACTTGCAACTAAAGATATGTTTATTGCCTATGACCTTGAAAGGAAAGGCTCTGAAGGGGATACATTTTACGGCGTCCGCAAAAATATCACTTTAGACAACTTCAAAACAATGCTAAAACAACTAACAGCCTGCATGAAAGATCCTCAATATAATCCTTATAATAATCCTCAGTTTAGTAATAGGATTTACTATACGGGAGATGGAAGTCGTATTTTAAACTCTCACGACAATGGGAAGGAATTTGTTAAGGACTTCAAAGTAGCATTCATTTTTATGAAATACCCTGAGCAGACAACATCAAATAAAAGTGCGCGCGACATATGTCAGGCAGTCAATTATGATTATCCAAAACTGTGGAATGATGCGACTTATGGATTGTCTACTATTCGTACATACTTATCGGAAGCAAGTAAAAATCCTGATTGCGCGACCCTTTTCCCACCTCATTTGGATTAATAAATTTGCATATAAAAATAACCCCACGTAGTGCGGGGTTATTTTTATTTGTTTTGGATGAAAGGGGGTCGAACCGGATTTTTGCGCCACTGGTTCGAGCAAAAATCCGTGGCTTTGCTGTGGAGGCAAAGCGACTCCCGCCGACCGCACATAAAACAAAAAAGCGCCTTGCGGCGCTTTTTTGTTTTTTTAAGTTTTATAGCCAAGAGTACCTGGGGAACCTATCACCCTTGATGCTTCTTTATTTTTTCTTTCCCTTAATTTCTGAGTTCTTAGGTATTTCCGACCTCTTAACTTCCATATACCCCGCATATTCTGTGCCGGGCAAAGCGTCTCGCCAGCGCTGTGCTACCTCTTGATCTGCGAGACGATCAAGTACAAACCCTATATTTTGTTTTACCAGACCCTCAGCGTCTCCTCCCGGGTCCTGGGCTCGAACACTTTCAACATATTCATCGTAAAATGCTTTTATCTCTGCGGGATCTTTTAATCGCTCCATTACTTCTACGAGATCAACCTTCTCGGACTCTTCTTTCGGCCCACCTTCAAAATTTGTCATAAAAATTACATTTAAGCTGATAAAACCTCTCTATAAACATTCTAGCACCACGCATAAAAACCAAAAACCACCCGAGAGGGTGGTTTTTGATAGAGTATTACTTATTCTCTTGTGGAGTTGTTTCCCAGTATTCGCTGAGCGTATTCTCCGATACAGCTTCTTTTATCGGCTCATTCGATTCATCATCGAACGGCATGATTGGCAATCCGTTAGGTGGCGTTGACTCTTTTACTTCCTCGTCATCTTCGTCTGTGTTCGTAAAGATCACATAGAGGATAAACGCGAGAAGCGTGAGAAGCCAGAGCAACCAACCAAGGATGCACCAATTTGAGCGGAGCCAACCTAAGAAGTTGAATAATCCCGCAAGTAATACAGACGCAAGCGACGGGCCTTCAGCGGGCGTCGTCGTCGCAATCAGGTTTGATACGAGAGCAAGATCTGGTGCAGGTGCCGGCCGTATGGCTGGCGTTGGCTGCACGGGTCGTGGGCTGGGGTTTGGTTGTGAAGGAACTGGATTATTTACGGGAGTACTCGGTGCAGGTGGGGGTGGAAGTGCGGGTGCTGGTGGAGTGTTACAACTATTATTGATGAGGCATGGAGGCCCATTGCCTCCGCCTCCTCCACCGCCTCCGCCTCCCCCTCCGCCGGGTGGCGGTGGGGGTGGTGGTGGAGGATCTACTGGCTTGGGATTCACTTCGATAGTAAATGTGTGGGTGCTGGTAGCAAATTTATCATCGCTTGCAGTGAACTTTGCGATAAAAGTGCCAGTTGCACCCGGCGTCCATGAGAACACCCCTGTGCTTGTGGCATAGGTGGCGCCTGCTGGACGCATGATTTCGAGTGTAAGTGGATCGCCGTCAAGATCATTCACACCAAATGTATAATTGATGAGAGTGCCGACGGTTGTCGTTGCACTACGAGGACCTGACCAGATGGGCGGGTGATTGCCACTTACTACTTCAATAGTAGTTTTGTGTGTTGATGTACCCGTGCCATCGTACGCACTGAATAAAACATCAGTGGTACCGATCATGGTTGGCGTCCACATAAAGACGCCTGTGCTCGTGGCATATACTGATCCTACGGGCCGCACAAGTGAAAGCTTGAGCGGATCGCCATCGAGATCATTTACTCCGATGGTGAACATGACCAGAGTATCTATGGTTGTCGTTGCACTACGAGGACCTGACCAAACAGGAAGATGGTTTTGGGTAACTGTGATTTTAAAATCTTCAGTGACCGTATAGGTACCATCTGTAACCGCGACGATAACGTCATATGGCGTTGACGATACCTGTGCTATTTCTGGAGTCCATGTGATAACACCTGTTGATGTGGCAATCACCATACCAACATGGCGCTTTGTAAGCAAATAGCTCAAAGTATCCCCATCGGGATCTTCGGCATTCGCGTCATATTCGTATTTCTCAAGTGCTGTCGCAAAAATACCGGGATTGAAATTTACAAAGTACGGAGGGCGATTGCCACTCGTTACTTCATTGACCTCAATAGTAAATGTATGCGTTGCGCTACCAACACCATCAGAAGCGATGAATGTGGCAACGAAGAGCCCTTGAGTTGTCGGTGTCCAGATAAACGCCCCCGTGCTTGTGGCATAGGTGGCGCCTGCGGGACGCATGATTTCGAGTGTAAGTGGATCGCCGTCAAGATCATTCACACCAAATGTATAATTGATGAGAGTGCCGACAGTTGTCGTTGCACTACGAGGACCTGACCAAACAGGGAGATGATTTAAGCTTTCAACCACCTCAACAGTAAGTGTATGCTCCCCGACACCTTTTCCATCTGAAGCTGAGAAGCGCGCAGTGTACATACCAATTGCAGTAGGTGTCCATGAAAAGACGCCCGTTGATTGATCGTACGACGCGCCATCAGGCAATGTCGTCGTAATAGTCAACGCGTCACCATCGAGATCATTCACGCCAATTACATAATTGATGAGAGTGCCGACGGTTGTCGTTGCACTACGAGGACCTGACCAAACAGGAAGGTTGTTTACTGCATTAACTTCGATTGTTACAAGATGTGAGCCTACACCATGACCGTCATTCGCTGAAAAGTTAGCAGTGTAAATACCAGCCGCGCTTGGCGTCCATGAAAAGATACCCGTCGGCAAGTCGTACGATGCACCATCAGGAAGTTCGGTCGTAACAGTGAGAGGATCGCCATCCAAATCATTTACGCCAATTGTGAACTCCACTGGATCTCCTACCCCTACAGAGGTAGATGAGAGCCCAAACCACTGCGGAAGATTATTTTCACTAATATCTTCTGCGTGTGCGAGTACTGGGAAAAATACCAATGCAAGAGAAAAGAATACGGAAAGTATTCCCTTCTTCATAAGATATTGTTTCTAGTTTATTTTTTTTCGAATCCAGTAATAAGTTTATTTGCTGAAATTGAGTATCTTGCTCGTCGCTATGAAGTTTTTAAGGAGCCGATATAACGGAGAAACTTTAACATTTTTTAACGAAAAAGTCAATACTCCCCAGCAATGAAAAAGCCCAGCACGCATTGGAGCGCACTGGGCTGTGATTCGAAGGGTTTGCCCTTCTATGGTTTGGTTTCTGGTTTCGAAGAGCGGTTACGGGCATCCGTCGTTGACCGTACCATCGCAGTCGTTGTCGAGCTGATCGGTACAGATCTCGGGGAAGGCGCCCGTGTTCTGTGTGCAGATCACATTGCCTTGGTGGCACTTGGTCACACCCGCCGCGCACACACCGAGGTTCCCGGTACTACACGAGATGCCACCACCAGGATTACCCTCGTCGATCTTGGTATCGCAGTCATCGTCACGCCCGTTGCACACTTCTGCGCTTGGGATGCATACTGGCGGCGTTTGTGTTGGTACCGCGGTCGGCGTAGGAGTTCCTGTCGGGGTTGCAGTAGGTACTGGCGTGGGACTGGGAGTCGCCGTAGGCGCTACAGTCGGACTTGGCGTGCGTGTGGGAGTCGGGGTCGGAGTGGGTGTCGCCGTAGGCGCCGGAGTAGGAGTTGGAACCTGTGTTGCCGTCGGTGTGGGCGTACGAGTTGGTGTCGGCGTGAGAGTAGGAGTGGGTGTGGGAGTCCGTGTCGGGGTCGCCATAGGAGTTGGAGTTGGGCTCGGTGTTGGTGTTGGTACGATTCCCGCCGCCCAAATGCACCGAACGTTATCGGAGAACCGAACCTTGTTACCAACCACCTGACCCGTGATCGTAGTCTGCCTCTGGACTCGAATGCTACTGCGCGGGGCATAGAACATCCCATCGTATGAACCATAGGGTCCAAAGGTCGCCATCGCACCACCTACCACGAAGTTTGCATCGTGTGGTAGTACATCAGCCCAAGGCGCAGAGCGGACGACGATGCCTTCGTCGCCCATGAATTTTCCCTGCACCCTGACCTCGACTGGATTCTCGTAGTAGAACTGCGAACCGGCACGAAACCAGGTCTGCAGAAAGTGATACTCGCCGCCCGTCAGAACGACGGTCGCGCCGGGTCCTACTTCGAGGATTCCATACCGGCCGGGTCCGAGCCATGTCGTCCCTTCTTGCGGGATGATGTGAATGTCCTCCGGCAAGAAGAATGGGAGGTCGGGCAAGGTAAGGACAGGGAAATCACCATCGAACTCCCAGTTGACGTTGACGATCCCCACTCTCGTGAGGAAATCCCTAAACAGACCCCCTACCGTCGCGTAGTCGACCATCTTGATCGACGAGGCGGCGACTGGGAAGCTGGGGTCGACGATGGAGTGCGATTGCATCACCATCGAAAACCGCGACGCTCGTTCTATCACGCGATTGACGCCAGCACTACCACCGATGATGGCGGCGTTGGTGCCAAGCAGCAACTTCTTGTTCGCGAAGACACAGTAGTCTTCGAGGTTACGGGGCATCTCACTCGCGCCAGCAAAGTGCGGCACGAACATGAGAACCACCAAAAATCCGAACAGTGAACGCTTCATAACCATTCTCTCCTTCCTTTTCTCTTCTCTGTAAGCATCCGAGATTCTCTCTGAATGCGTTAATCCTATATTATTCAGTTCTCAAGGGCCTAAAGTGTCGAAAAAACTATATCACAAAAACAACTTATTTGCAAGCCCCATAGAGACTGTCGGAGTGCCTGCCTCGCCCTGGGCGGGCTGGGAATCCTCCTTCTGCGCTTCGCTTAGTGCGGAGCTGGGGAAGTCTCCCAGACTTCCCTTCGATTCCCTTTTATTATGAATTGTCGGAGTGCTGGGAATCGAACCCAGTCTATCTGCTCCCAAAGCAGACGTACTACCGGTATACTACACTCCGAATCATGCTTTCACGTGAAAAATAGTCTCACACGACTATATATCAAAAATCACATTTTCAATATGCCTCATTATAGCCGTTTCCCGTGAAAAATCGAGGGCTACGGCCAAAACATCAATCTGCCACTCTCTATCCCCCATCTTACTTTCGTTTTCCATTATATATGACTCGATCGCCCGCATCATGCGCTTCTGCTTAAAGTAATGGACATTATCTTCTGGTCGATATCCATCACTTTCCTCATCAATGCTTTCACGTGAAAGCTCTATTTTAAATGTATTTGCTGTGAAACTTTTTTGTGAAACTTGTCGTGAAACTAAATTTTGAGTATTATCTATATTCATTTCACGTGAAAAGCCGATAGTTTTAGACTTAACCTCTATAAAATGGATAGTATCGGATCGGTCAACCGATACAATATCGAGTTCGCCCCACTTCTTTAGATAGTTTCTATCTAAAACCATATGACCGCTTTTCACAAGAAACACCACCGATACGTCTTCGGCAATGTTCCCTATACGACGCTTTTCGCTATATTGAGGCATACATAAGGCAAAAGGACATAAAAGACATGATTTTAATGTCCTTTATCCACAATGTCCAATAGATATACACAGAAATGTCCAATATTTCACGTGAAATGCCATATTTAAGAGGGGAATCATATAAACTAAGCTATTTTAATGGTCACAATTTAACTTCGATAGACAAGACGATTAACTTTATTTTTTTTCGATTCTATACAATTATCATAACACCGAAGCGAAGTGGTGGACCTGGGGAGAATCTTGCTCGCTCCCACAGCTCGCCCGCGGACTGCCCCCAGCAGTCCGGAGTTCGATTCTTTATTGAGATGTGGACCTACGTAGAGGACGTTCGAACCCTTGCCCTGAGCGCTGATGCCTCCGCTCTTGCGACGCTCGCGAAGATACGAGAACTCACCGACACTCAAGCACACGATGGCCGCAGCATCGCCGCGTGATGCTGCCCAAGTATGACCCTGGCTCGATCAGGAACCAAGAGGGGTGGTGTTCCCTTCGTGGCAACCTCCCCCGCCATGCGGGAGGATGGAAAGGACTCGTCGACGCGAAGAAGCTGATCCGCGACATCTACAAGAGCCGTCTCGATGCTTCCCGCTCCGAGGCTATGACCGCCCGATATCGGATCGCTTGGATTCTTCACGGGCGGTGTATAATGAGAATGTGAAGCTTGAGCACGCACACTTTCCCATCCGCGAGGATGGCCCACCCCTCATCGAGGTACACGTCGCGGGCGTCTGCGTTCGCCAGGATGCGGGACGCTGGAAGGTACTCGGGGCGAAACGCTCACGGGAACGATCTCTCTTTCCGGGCCACTGGGAATGTGGCGGTGGTTCGGTGCTCCCCGGAGAGAGCTTCGAAGCTGCCATCAAGCGGCAGATCTTCGAAGAACTCGGACTCGCCATTGAGCCGAGACAGATTCTCGAGGCGTACTCAATCCACGTGCCTACCGAACAGCGAGTCATCCCCGGCATCCGCTTTCTCTGCCTCGCCAACAAGGGAGCAGTGAAGCTAAATTTCCGAGAGTTCTCGTCCTTCCGTTGGTTCGATCTCCCGCTCCGTCAAAGCGTCCCATGGATTCCCGGGATCAAGGAAGTCCTCGACCGCGTTGGCGAAGATCTCGGGACGACAAAACTGCCACCAGCCCGCGTCGAGAAGAGTCCTGTCGGCTTCGTCCAACCCTCCCGATCGACCGATACCCGCCACAAGTAGGAGACGTTCCGGCTCGGAAGTGAATCGCCAAATCGGCGACCTCGTACTCCTTACAAACAACACTACGAGCATGCAGGGCTTCATCGTCACGTGGACAATCAGGAGAAGAGCGCGGCGTTCTTTACAAGCTACTAAACATAGGTTGACACTGTTGGCCGGTCTCCCTACACTTGGGTATGGAATCAACCCAGATCCTCAAGAAAGGAGGTGGAATCGTGAAGTCGTATGTCTTCCCGGTCGTCGTTGAGCCGGACGCTGACGCTTGGCGCGCCTACGTCCCCGCCCTCGAGGCGAGGGGTGCCGCCACGTGGGGCAAGACCAAGGACGAGGCGCTCCGCAATATCGAGGAGGTTGCCCAGATGGTTCTCGAGAGCCTTCTCGAGGACGGCGAGGCCTTGCCAGCAGACGTCAAGGTACTGGATGAACCCGTGGTGGCCGTCACCATCGGATGATCGACTACAGCCGACTCCGCTCCCTCACAGCCCGCGAACTCGTTCGAGCTCTTCTCGCCGACGGGTTCACTCTCGATCGCCAGCGCGGCAGCCACCGCCACTACACGCATGCTGACGGGCGCCGCGTCACCGTGACCTTCCACCACTCTGGCGACACTTTCCCGCCAAAGACTCTCCGGAGCATGATCGAACTCCAAGCCCGCTGGACGGAGGACGACCTCAGGCGTCTCTCGCTCCTTTCCTGACCCGAATCGGGTACGCCCCGCCGACTGGACCAACCAATCGGCTTTTTCTTTGCCTTCCGGAACCAGCTTGAAAAAGAGGCCAGACGCTCCGAGGAACGTCTGGCCTTGTGGGTTAGGTCGCCGGCAGCACCTTCTCGATCGAGAGGTAGCGGCCGTCCTTGGTCTTGCCCGTGAGGACCCTGCACGGGATGTTCAGATCAAGACCCTCTTCGATCGCCGACTCCTCGAGGGGCGTGCCGGCCGAGGCGAGCAGGCCCGCAACCTTCCGCGTCGAGCCGAACACGCGGGCGGTCTCCCCATTCACCTTGAAGGTGATGAAGAGGCGCCTACCCCACTCGGTGTCCATGCCGCCGACTGACAGCATCTGGGCCGGGGTTCCCTTGGCTCCGTTGCCGTTCGCTCGCGACTTCGACCGAGGGAGGGTTTCCGCCTGCTGCTTCCCGAGAAAGACCTCGACGACCTCGGCCTCGCTGGCGATGATCTCTTTCGCGCATCGCGTGAGTTCATCTGGCGCAAGACTCTCGAGGGGCGAGGTGATCTCGACCGAGAGCGAGTCGATCCTGCCGTCGGGGCTCACGCTTCGCTTCACCCGCATCTGGGCGACCGGACCTCTTGCGGCCGATCGCGTCCGACCGTTCTGCTCCTGGCTCATCGTATCCTCCTTTGTCCAAAGAGCGTCTGCCTTCAGCGTAGGAGGATGGAGCGGGCCGAGTAGACGGGGCATGTTGCCGCGAACGGCAAGTCCTCCCGTCTCGTGTGCTGGAGCGATGGGCTCGATCATGGGTGAGGATGCACCACACCCAGAACCACCTTGCCGTCTTCGCCCGGACGAACTTTCGCACAGAACACAGGCCCTTCGGGATTCGGACCACCGATCGGCTCTTCCATATATATATGCTTGGCAAGACGGGAACCGGAAAGTCGACGCTCCTTGAAACCTTGATGCGGGATGATCTTCGTGCAGGCTACGGCTTCGCCCTGGTCGATCCCCACGGAGATCTGGTCGAGCGCGTGCTCGGCGCGGTCCCCGACGAGCGCAAGGGCGATGTCATCTACTTCGACGTGCCTGACCGATCGCGGACCCTCTCCTTCAACCCGCTCGGCGGGGTTCCCTTCGAGAAGAGGTCACTTGCCGCCTCCGCGATGCTCGAGGTGTTCCGAAAGCTGTGGGCTGACTCCTGGGGACCGCGCCTCGAGCACATCCTGCGGAATGCGCTCTTGGCGCTTCTCGACCAGGAGAAGCCGGTGCTCGCGGATGTCCTTCGCCTGCTCTCGGACGACGACTACCGGCGAGGCGTCGGACAACGAGTCGAGAACCCGCAGGTCCGGTCCTTCTGGCTGCGGGAATTTCCGGGGTATCCGGATCGGTTTCGCGCCGAGGCGATCGCACCAATCCAAAACAAGGTGGGGGCGTTCCTTGCCAACCCCCTCCTCTACGGGATCTTGAACGGCAAGGGAGAAGGCCTCGATCTTCGGCGCGTCATGGACGAGGGCAAGATCCTGCTGGTCAACCTCGCCAAGGGGAAGATCGGCGAGGACACCGCGAACCTCTTGGGATCGCTACTTGTCTCGTCGATCGGCAACGCCGCCTTCGGCCGAGCGGAGATCCCGGAGACCGAGCGGCGACACTTCTGGGTCTACCTCGACGAGTTCCAGAACTTCACGACCCTCTCGCTCGCGAACATGCTCTCGGAGCTCCGCAAGTACCGCGTGGGGTTGGTGCTCGCGCACCAGTACCTCTCGCAGTTGGCACCGGAGATCCGCGACGCGATCATCGGCAACGTCGGCACGATCATCTCGTTTCGGATCGGCTTGGCCGATGCCGAGATCGTCGCGCGCGAGTTCTACCCCGAGATCTCGGAGGGCGATCTCGTCTACCTGCCGAACCACGAGATCTACCTGAAGCTCATGACCCTCGGCATCCAGACGCACCCATTCAGCGCGGAGACGCTGGCACCTCGCGACATCGCTTGAATTCCGAGATGGCCGGTCACCGCGCCATCAGCAGCCGCACGACGGGCTGAGCATACCGTCGCAACACACGGCGCGCCCAGAGTCGCAACCGCAGACGCCGCCGTGCCATGAGCAGCAGCCGCTCCTCTCGACGATATCAGGAACGACGGGTGCGATCTCCGCTTGCGTGCTCCCCTGCAGCGGGAAGGCTGAATATCCGAGAACGACAGTCACGATCGATCCAACAAGAAACCTGCGCATCGGCGAGTCCTCCTCTGTGTTGATGGAAGAGACGCGACTGTCGCTATCACCTTTCACCCGATCCGGTCTGCATTTTCGCAGACCTCTCCCGGGGAGTTCTTTGACGAGACCTCCCGGGGGGAGATTCCTCTCTCTGAACAGTCACCCGAGGGGTGACCATGGAAAAGTTCTTTTCGGACGCCGATGTCGTCCACCGCTACACGCGCGGTCAGGCGATCGAGGATGGCGTGCTCGTCGACATGACCGAGTGGGCAAGCACCCGCGAGATGATGGGTGGATTCCGGATTCCGGTCGCCATGACGGCCGCCGTCTGGGCTCTCGTCCAAGCGCCCGCGGACAGTCACGAGGACACCCGCGGCAGAGCCCACGACGTTCTGTGGATGTCCTCACTCGCCGCCCGCAAACGGCCCGACGACAGCTCTGTCTCGTTCTCGGTCCTCATCGACGCCGAGGTTGTGGAGATGATCCTCCATGTCGGACCTGGCGATGAAGGCGAACCGGTCGCCACGATCATGCTCCCCGGGGAGGATTGACCATGTGGGAGCTCAAGGTCGTCCGAGAGCGGCGAGGCGGCTACGGTCTGGCCGGCTCGCCGGTTGCCGGCTCCGAGCAGATCTTCCGCACCTTCCGTGACCGCTTCCTGAAGCTCGACCGCGAGGAGTTCATCGCCGTGCTCCTCGACGGCAAGGGTCGCGTGATGGGCTTCAACACGGTGTCGGTCGGGTCGCTGACCGCGTCGCTCGTCCATCCGCGCGAGGTGTTCAAGGCGGCGATCATCGCGAATGCTGCCACCCTCATCCTCGTTCACAATCACCCGTCGGGAGATCCCGAGCCGTCCGCCGAGGACGTTGCGCTCACCCGCCGCCTCAAAGAGGCCGGAGACCTCCTCGGCATCCGCATTCTCGACCATGTCGTGATCGGCGATGACCGCTATGTCTCGTTCGTGGACACGGGAAGGTTCTGAAACGATACGAGCCAGCTTCCAAAGGGAGCTGGCTCTTTTCTTTTCGGCATCCAACCCGCGCTGTCGTTGACGTTGCCGCCCGTTTCAGTTCTTCTCGCCTGCCAAACAGGAGGGGACATGCCGAGACAGCGCGACATCTTCGGGAACCTGCGCAGACAGGTCGACCGTACGCTCGACCTGATACGCCGAGAGATCGCCGACGTGGAGAATCACCTCTCGGGTCTCCGACAAGAAGCTCTGAAGTGGACCGCGGCACTCTCCGGTATTGGCCGAGGGCAGCCCCAGGGCGTGCGCGTTCGGTCTCCGGCTCGGTCCTCCCGAACGAGGAAGGTCGTCCGCAAGCGGAATCAGCCCTCCGGCATCGACTGGGACAAGGTGCTCGCGGGACTGCCGAACGAGTTCACGCTCGCAGAAATCCAGAAGAGGATCCCTGCCCTCTCGCGCAATCCGAGAGCCGCGGTCATGGCCGTCGCGCGCTGGTCTCGCGGGAAGGCGATCACGAAGATCGGCGATGGCCGCTACCACCGACGACCTCGAGGTCCGCATGTTGCATGACCGAGCCGACGCTCGATACCACGAGCCCGATCAGATCTTTCTGCCGGTGCACCCCGGTTCTCTTGAACGCGTCGAAGAGCTCCCTGCGTGCAGTCGCATAGGTGATGCCGAGCTTCTCGGCGATGTCCTTCAGGCGTCCGCCGGCAGCGAGCGAAACAACGAGACGAGCCTGGGCCTTGGTGAGACCGAGCGACTGCCGGACGAAGTCGATCGGCGCCACTCGTTGCTCGTCGGGATCGCTCACGAAGACAACGACCGCTGCTCGATTCGAGATGTCGCCGAGAAGTCTGCCTCGAAGCCGCGCGATGAGGAGCCCGAGCGGTCTCTTCCCCGAGGAGCGCGGGATGCGAAGCGACGCAGACTCGTTGCCGTCGGGCGCCTGCACCCCTGCGACCGTCGAGGCAAGCTCGCTTCTCGCAGCGGTGCTCTCCGCAGTGAGAGTGGCGTCCTTCACCAACAGACCATCGCTGCGATCGAGGATCGCACGGGCCTGGAGGTTTGCGGTGATGACCTTGCCCTCACGATCGAGCAGGATGACTCCCGTCCGAAACCGGTCGAGCACCTCGTGAGCGCTGTCTCGCGCGTCCGCGACGCGAGCAATCTCGCAGTGGAGGTGGAGGGCTCGGGTGAGGTGCGGCATGACGACTCTGAGGAGCCGAAGCTCTTGATTCCCGAAAGGTGGCGCCTTCCTCGGCCGAATGAGGCGGATCACCGCCATCCGTTCGGGCTCTTTGATGGGAACTCCTCCCATGATGTGGAAGAAGTCTCGGGGCCGGAGGAAGTCGTTGAAAAACTCGCTTCGGACAAGCTCGCGATCGAGGAAGACCCTGTTGCCGATGAAGGTTCCGCCGGCAGGTGTCTCCTGGATTTTGGGGCGCCTCGGATCACGGGCGAGGTAGTAGGTGTCGTAGACGCGCCGCGTCTCTTCGTCGTCCTGACCAGGGGCGATCCAGAGCGTACCGGCGTCACGTTCCTTGCCGGTCAGGTTGAGGGCCGGGGCTACGCTGCGCATCCTTCCGGCAAGGCCGCCCAAGAAGACACCCCAGCCATCGCTGGTTCCCACGGCCTCGTAGATCTGACCGACCAGATCGGTCAGGTGAAGATCGCGAGGGTGCGGCGCATGAGAGCGCCGCCTGGCTGACCGTTCGTCTTTCGGTTCCGCCACCCCGAGCGAGATACACCATTTGGTGTAGGTGACGGTACTGGTTGACTTTTGCGTTCCGGCCGGTCTAGCTCTTGGTGCTCGGCACCGGGGACAACCTGACGGAGGGGAGATGGCGGAGACGCCTGCGACTTGGTCCAGACTGTGGGCACGGAGAGCGTGCCGCGGAGCCAGCATTCTCCTTTCGGCAGTGGTTCTCGCTCACGCGACACCGGCACTTGCCATCTCGGTCGGACAGCAGGTCCAGATCGTCAACACCTGCGGGACGGGCCTGAAACTCAGGAACGGGCCCGGGGTTGCCTCCTCAGAGATCGGGACAAACCCACCACTCGACTTCCTCCAGGTAATCGGTGACGGCGTCACGGTAACGCCAGATGGTTTTCGGTGGTGGCAGGTGCGCGACGACCAGAACCGCGAGGGCTGGAGTGCGGTCGCCGAATGGCTCACACCATTTCCCTCGATCGGGATCACAGTAAGCGTCACAGCCGATGGCCACAACTTACGGTTGCGCAATCCGGCAGGTGTCACCGGAACACTCGTGGCGACGATGCCGTCGGGTACACAGATGACCGTTGTCGGCGGACCGACCTGCGCCGACGCGGGAACGAACATCGGGCAGAACCTCTGGTGGCAACTCTCCGGGTCCCCTGGGACCGGTTGGAGCACCAACGGACACTGGCTAATCACAACCTGCGGGAACAACACCAAGGAAGGTAGCGAGCAGTGTGATGGATCACCAGTCGGCTGCTCGGCCGGCCAGACCTGCACCGCTTCATGCACCTGCCAAGGTGGGGTACCTCCGGATGCCGATGGCGACAGTGTTCCGGATGCGAGCGACTCGTGTCCGGGGACTTCCTCTGGTCAGGTTGTCGATTCGGCCGGTTGTTCGTGCAGTGATCCCGGCCATACGAGCTGCAACGATGGTAACTCCTGCACGAATGACTCCTGTAACCCGAGCACTGCGCAATGCGTCACAGCGAACAACACCGTCTCATGCGACGATACACAGTTCTGTACGATCAACGACGCGTGCAACGGTGCCGGCACCTGCGTCGGCGGAACGGCCAGAGATTGCAGCGCTCAGACTGATCTATGCAACACGGGTGTCTGCAATGAATCGAACGACCAATGTGTCCAACAGCCCCGTCCCGTCTCGTGTGGCGACGGAAGGGTCTGTGGTACGGAGGCCTGTGACACCGGATTGCCGTCAAGCTGTGCCGGCGGCCAGACGTGCCGCGCAAGCGACTGCGGTGCGTGCGAAATACTCGGCTGCACCAGCGATACCCAGTGCACCAGCTTAGCCAACGACTGCAACACGGGTGTCTGTAATCTCATTACACACGCTTGCCAAAGACAGTCCCGCCCCAACAACACCAGCTGCACCGACCCCGACCCGTGCACGATCAACGACCGCTGCACCGCCGGCGTGTGCGCGGGCGGTCCTCACTGCGGCGACGATGTCATCCAGGCCGGCTGCAACGAAGAATGTGACGGCTCCCCGTCCGATTGCTCAACCGGCCAAACCTGCAACGCATCCTGTGCCTGCATTGGTGGTTCTGCTGACTGCGCGCTGAATGGCGACTGCGAGGATGCGGACGGATGCACGCTCGACCGCTGCGTCGGCGATTCCTGCCGTTACTATCCCGCACCACCGGGCATTGAAGGTCCCGTGGGTGACCCCACCTGCACCAATGGCGCTGACGACGACTGCAACGACTTTATCGACGACCTAGATCCCCGTTGCTCACCGTCCACATCTACCTGCAACTCTGTGCAAGTAATAACCTACGACGCTTCATCCTTTGCGACTTCCGCCGGACTCGTCAATTCAGATATCTCCTCAATTACCTCTAGACTTCCGTACTATGCATGGCACCCAACTGCGCTTGCCAGCGACGGAGTATCTCGTCTCCTTTTTGTTTTTGAGACCCAGCAACCGGGCGATATCACCTTCTCAATCGACTGTCCTGCCAATTCCCTTAATCCATCCATCCACACCCTTGCGGGCGCTGTTTCACAAAATCCCTGCAGCCAATCGGTACGCACGACCGAAGTAAAGAACGCTGCCTCGGTCACTCGCCACCTGGGCTACTTCATCGTCAAGAGTCCCGATCATTTTGGGGACGACACCACTCGAGACCGTTCCTATCCCTATACAATTCAGTTTACTCCAGATCCACCGTCTTCACCTCATCAACCTTGCAGCTCACCTGAACGAGTCGTGCGACTTCTACGGCCGCCTGTTCTTCTCGTGCATGGCTTCGGCGGCAGCAGAAACACTTGGCGGTCATTCCTGAACTCCGCCTCGCCCCCAGATTCGAGCGTTCACCTGACTTTTCCCCCTGCGATTCGGCCTCCTCACAAGCACTACTACTGCGTAGCTGATTACACCGGTAGTCAATTCGCGTCCTTCGCCACTGTCGCCGGCGAGATCGCTCGCGATCTTCGAGGCTGCCTCAATCGATTCGGAGTCGACAACGATGCGGTCGCGATCCAACTCGACGTCGTCGCACACAGTATGGGTGCCCTGGCTACTCGGACTCTTCCACTCTGCCAACCGGTTCCAGGCCTTTTTCAGGACTGTGTTGAAGCATTAAATCAACATCTTGGAGGCCTCTATAGGCGACCGTCGAACTTTCTCGCGGGCGATGTTCGTAGGCTCGTCAGCATCGACACACCGCACGAGGGCACACGCTGGGCCACCGTCGGCCTCGACTTCGCGTCCGCAATAGTATCCTGTCCCTTCGAGTATTCGACGGATGTCGCCGGCATCGTTGACACGGTTCTTCGGTTCTCTGACGACGATGACGATCTGCGTAACTACCTTCGGCAGGCTCACCACGGAGCTGTCGCGAACCTCTGCCCGGTTTCGGATTGCCCATCCAATGATGCCCTCCGTACGCTTAACTCACGGCCGGGTTCGATACCTACGCATTTTGTTTCTGCATCATCGTCAGCGGATGATGCCAACAGCCTGGATGCTGCCCTCTGTCATCTCGCCGACTATTTGCAGGATCTCCCTGTGACCCCGCCCTTCTGTACGGTGGCATGGAGCCCGCCGAGTGGTGGGGCGCAGCTCTTGGGCTCCCCCGCGGTCCTGACGGACCTCGTGTCGCCGATTCAGAGTCAGACGCTATCACAAGCCGGCTCTCAGGTGACCGGAGTCGGCCCCTATCTGCACACAGACGCGACTGTTTTGGCGAGATATCTTAGACTCCAGCGAGATATCCAGGAGGTTTACTCTGGCACCGTCGGCTACTGCGGGATACCGGATGCCCCATTTCCATCACGATCAATCCTTTCGCGACCGCAACTTCCGGCCGAGATCGCTAACTTGCTCGATGGTGTAGTCGATCAGTTTGTTAGAGTGCCCCCGAGTAGTCCACAACCCTAGGCAAAGTATCGTGCTAGAATATTAACATGATAATGTCCTGGTATATGAATCGGTTGGCATTACTAGCGACTGCGATCGTCGTGGTTACGGTTGCGGTCTTGCTCCTCGTGATTGGGCGAGCCGCGGCTGACCCAATGCTCGAAATCACTAGCCCCGCACCTGGCGAGCAATTCCAGCGGGGCGACATTGTGAGTGTGCTGGTAGATACGCACGGGGTGACCTTCGATGGGCTAGTCGCGACGGTACCCGGCGGGGCGGGCCGGGCCTCAGGTGGTTCCGGAATGATCCAGCTCCCGCTACCTGCAGACGTCGTCGGGCCCGTTACACTGAGGATTGCCGGACGAGTTGGCACGACGGTGTTACGCGATAGCGTCGAGATATTAGTGCTTCCCGATTTCGACTATGGGTCTGCAATTGAGGTGCCGGAGCTGATGGCGGTCCGCCCAGCCGAGGAAGAGAGTCTTTCCCTTCATGCCTACGTCGAAGGTGTCGACATTGATGTAACTGGCCTACAGGAAAGCCTCATCGAGACCGCTCACCCGAGCGTTGCCACAGTGCGACGTGAGGAAAGCCAAGGCAAGACCCGGTTTGTAATTACAGGTATTGATTACGGGGTCGCCAGCCTCCTCGTATATCTCCCGGGTGGTACTCAACGAATTATTCGGCTGGAAGTCGGCCTGCCGCGGTTCCGTGGTGACTTGACCGATGATACCCGTATTGATGCGAAAGATGAGAAAATCATCCGCGACGCCCTCGGCCGCCCTGCAAACCCCGAAGATCCGCGAGACTTGAACGGCAACGGCGTCATCGACAAGGGCGACATTGATGTCTTGAAAGGACTCCTTTCGTGCGGTTCTGCCTCTGACAAGTCACTCGTGATGGGCGGCGGCTCTGCCAAGACCGACTGCTTCGGCGAGTTTTCTCTTGCGGGTGAGCTACTACTCGACTCACGCAAGTGTGTGCCAAAGTCGAAGCAGCCCTGCACTGACGGTGCCGCGTGCGATCTCGATGGCGCGGCTGATGGCGCCTGCACCTTCAACACGCGGCTGATCTTCAACCACCAGGACCTACGGCTACCCGCATGCGTGTCTCCGGGCATCGCGTCCTACGAACTCTTGAAACCAAGCGAGAAGGATTCGGAGAAGAACGCGGACGACGCCATGAACCGGATGGGGCTCCTCGATGCTCTTGCAGGTGTTGGTGCCCTGCCCTTCATCGGCTCACTCTACACGAGCGATGTCGATCTTCGGGTACGCTTGAAGTCGAGCCGGAACGGTCCCAAGAAAGCATCGCGGGCCTTCAAGCTCCGCACGGTTGGGATTGATGGCCAGAAGGATACGGACACCATCGTCCTTGTGTGCCTACCTCCCGCTCTCGCCAGTCCCAGCCCAACGCCAGTTCCAACAAACACGCCAAGCCCGGTCTCAACTGACACGGGTTTTCTCTTGGGCGGCAGTCAGACGGGTGGTTGGGTCGACGGCCAGAACCTCTTCGCCGACGATGATCTCGATGCAGTCGGCATGAAGGTTGGCAGCGTGCGGCCAACTCACCAAGTAGGCGGATTCGGCTTCTCACTCCCCTCTGATGCAACCGTCACCGGTATCGAGGTTCAGATTGAAGGACACGTAGGCGTAGGTAACTACTTCGACGACATCTTCACTGATCTGTCGTACGACGGCGGTAGCTCGTTCATTCCGGCTTACATGGTGAATCCTGATCCGGAAGGCGGCGGCGAATGTGTGAGCACCACACCTGGGACGCCCAACTGCCGAGGGAGTGGTCTCTCTGGTGGTCGTGGCACCTGGACGATCGGTGGGTCAACCGACACCTGGGGACGAAGCTGGTCGCCGGGAGAGATTTCGGACTTGAACTTCCGCGTACGGATGTGGTGCTGGGCTCGTGGCACGACGCCTACCAACACCTGCCGTGCGGACTATGTGCAGGCACGGGTCTTCTACACGACACCTCCTCCTTCTCCGACGCCGACCCCAACAGCGACCGCTGGGTGCCAGTACACATTTGTGACCAAGTGGGGAACTCTTGGTTCTGGGGATGGGCAGCTCAACGGCGCCTACCATCTCGCCGTTGACGCCGCCGACAACGTGTATGTCACCGAGAGGGAGAACTTTCGCGTACAGAAATTCACGAGCGACGGGGTCTTTCTTGGTAGTTGGGGAAGCTACGGCGCGGGTGACGGACAGTTCGACACGCCTTCGGGCGTCGCTACTGATGGCACGCATGTGTATGTCACCGATAGGCTGAATCACCGCATTCACAAGTTCACGACTGCCGGTACATTCGTGCTCGTATGGGGTACGCGGGGTACCGGCGATGGGCAATTCGATCAGCCCACGGGTGTCGCTCTCGATACTAGCGGTAAGGTCTATGTAGCTGATCGAAACAATCATAGAATCCAAATATTTGATGGTAACGGCGGCTTCGTGGGGAAGATCGGGACTGTCGGAAGTCTCGACGGCGAGCTGTTGCAACCACGCGCCGTAGCGGTGGATGCAACAGGCAACCTGTACGTTGCCGATACGGGGAACAATCGCATCCAGAAATTTAGTTCAGGTGGATTTTTTCTCACGAAGTGGGGAGGACCTGGGGGCAGTGGTGTCGGCGAACTCATGGGGCCGGAGGATGTACGGATCGATGGTGGTAACGTGTACGTCGCCGACACTACCAACCGTCGCATCCAGAAGTTCAGCCAGAGCGGCACATTCATCGGTCAATGGGGGATGTCTGGCTCTGGCGGCGGTGAGTTCAGGGGACCGACCGGCGTGGCCGTTGACTCTGCCAGCAATGTCTATGTCGCAGATATCGATCGGATCCAGAAATTCGCCTGCATCACTCCAAGCCCAACAGCGACCCCTTCACCGACACCGACCGCCGCGCTCCCCGTGCCAGCAATCAATAACTTCACGCCTTCATCTGTGACGCTCAATACGGGGGCTGTCGATCTTTCATTCACGGGTCAGAACTTCAGTACCGGGATCCTGTATCTCTTGTGGGGTGCTTCTGATCCGCCAGGGCTTGGGAGCCTTCGAGCAACACCTGCGAGCAGCACACTCGCGACCTACCATGTCGATTCGTTCGGTGAGGGCTCCGGCGTCGGATTCCCGGAGAGGCCAGGAACCTACTTTGTCCAGCTCTATAACCCCGTGCCCAGTTTCTCCAACGGCCAGCGGAGCAACACCGTCCAGTTCGCGGTCTATCAACCATCGCCCGTCATCTCATCGATCACGGGTACCTGCCGTGCCGGCCAGACATGCAATCTCTTCAATGGCTATGATGTCCGCGTGAACGGGAGCGGGTTCGTATTCGGAGACTCGGACAACCAGGGTGCCTTAAGCCTGCAGTGGGATGTGAACGGCACACCGATACCGCGACCCGATCTGAACACACGCCCCGTCGGTACGATCGGCCAGTTGACCGTTGGCGGTTCCGTGATCGTGACCGCGGGGACGTACACCCTCCGCGTTTGCAACTACCGCACGGCATCGGGGACAGTCTGCGCCAGCGGCCCGCTGACCGTCGTGCCGTAACTCTGGGCTGGACGCTCGTATGGTGAACAAGACCGCAGCGACAGTTGTACTTATTGGAGCGGTCGCTACGGGTATCGCATCACCTGCCCTGGCCTCGAGCTTCTCCTCAAGAACCGTGTTCTTCAACGCGAACATGTTCCAGCTCATCGACGCGGACACGGGGATGTCGTTCTCGGTTTGGAAAACGAAGAGGAGAACCGTCGAGCGCGATGGCGGCAAGCCAGAGATCGTAGAGTCAATCATCGCGGGCTACTGCTTGACCATCACGACCTGCGTCACACCGAGCGGTCCGTGTAGTCAAGATACGAAAGATTGCGGCGAGTTTACGGATGACGCAGTGGTCCACGCCGGCAAGGTGATTCGCTTCACAACCAACCGCTTTGTCTACGAGTACACCATCGAGCGTCGTGGTCTGACCAACTACCACCGGCGTGACCGGACTCTCGCCGGTATGCTCACCGAGGACCATTCGCGAACCGAGTCCACCGACGGGACTGGAACGCTTTCCTCGCCCTACGGCTCCTACTCCGGCTTCGCCTACCACAACGAGGGTGTCGCGCGGCACAAGGACCAAGAGCCTTGATGTGAGTGACCCCCGGAGCAAGGGGTGAAGCCATGCCGAGATCCATACCCACCGCTGCAATCATCTCCCATTGGCATCGGCTCATTGAGAATCTCGAGACCTCGTCGCTCGAGTTCTACACCGCGGTCGAGAAGGCGATCGAGAAGCGTCAGGTTCCCGACGGAAAGCCTTCGCGTATCGACTGGCAAGAGGGTGGTCTGCTGTCCGCGAAGCGCGAGTACCTGCGGGTTTCGCGTGGCAGGCACAGCTTTGACATCTGCGCGGCACCGTTCGGCAACAGCTTCTTCGTCTCGACGTGGTTGGGGGAACCGCGGCCGTCGCCGGTTCTGCCCACCGCAGCAGCCGTCATCGGCTTCATGGTGGCCTGGAATCTGATCGGCTCTCAGCTCGGCATGGGCGTGGGACTGCTCGTCTCAGTTCTGGCTGTCGTGATCGGCCTGGGAATCGTCGGTGTTCTGCTCTCCGAGAGCGGCAAGGAAGTCTACATCGTCGTGATCCCGGTGGTCGGCTGGGTGTTCGAACGCCTCTTCCGGCCGCTCACCTACTTTCGCATCGACACCACGCTCATGTTCCAGGAGGCGGTGCATGGCGCCGTCTTGGAAGTGATCGACGCTTTAACCCAGGCCAAGGGTCTCCGGCCGCTCTCCGAGCTCGAACGCAAGCCCGTCTTGCGGGAGTTCTACAAGTAGCCTTGCCGATCACCAGCACGCTGTGAGATCGACTTCGCCGTGACGGTCGAGGAGCATCTCACCCAGGAGTTCTACCGCTGGGAGATCCGCGGTCGGGGTTGGCAGGTGTGGGATGCGCCGGTCGTCGTCGAGCCTCCGTTCCGGCCGTTCTTCGGCCACACGCTGCCTCCACGACAGGGCCAGCGCGACGATGGACGCAAGCACACGCGCTTGAGCCGCTGGGTGGAGCGCCTTCGCGGGTCGAGCGCTCGGGCGAACGAGGCCGGGCACCTCCAAAGCGAGGTCGATGACGAACCGCTTCCCCTCGAAGATCGGCTCGGTGATGAGATCGTCGAGCACACGATCACGCTGCCCGGCGATCTGAAGGTCACCAAGGAGCGCGCCGAGCGGTTTCTGTTGGCGCTCTCGCCGGTCGAGCACCCGGTCTCCTTCGAGCTAACTGGCCGATCGGGCGAGGTGCGAGTCACGCTCGCGTGTCGTGCGTCCGACTCCGCGGATATCCGGCGTGCGCTCGGTGCCTACTTCCCCGAGACGGGCATCGTTCCAGCGACCGAGTCGCTTCGCGATCTCTGGAGCTGCGCGGATGACGGGCACGGCCTCGTGGTCGACTTCGGGCTGTCGCGTGAGTTCATGCTCCCGCTCAAGATTGCCAAGGACTTCGACGTCGATCCTCTGATCTCGGTGGTGGCAGCACTCGGGGACCTTCGCGACAATGAGGTCGGTCTCGTACAGGTGCTCTCGCAGGCGACACGCAACCCGTGGGCGCCGAGCGTTCTTCGCGCGGTCACGGATGGTGATGGGGATAGCTTCTTTGCCGACGCTCCCGAGATTTTATCGCAGGCAGCCGAGAAAATCGCGCATCCTTTCTTCGCTGCTGTGGTGCGTGTCGCCGCACGCTGCCCCGATCGTGAACGCGCATGGTCATTGGTCAGGACGCTCGGCGGAAGCCTTGGGCAGTTTGCGAACCCCGGCGGCAATGAGCTGATCCCGCTTTCCAACGACGACTATCCGGACGACCTTCACGAGGAAGATCTCCTCGCTCGGCGCACGCACCGGTCAGGCATGCTCCTTTCGAGTGATGAAGTCGTCTCGCTCGTCCACCTTCCGTCGGTGTCCGTGCGCTCCGAGAGCCTCGCTCGGGAAGCACGGACCACGAGAGCGGCGGCCGGAGCTTCGCGGAAGGGCGTTGTCCTTGGCGAGAACACGCATCGCGGGAAGACCAGGACGGTCACGATCGATCCTGATCTCCGGATGCGCCACACCTACGTGGTCGGGGCATCAGGGACCGGAAAATCCACGCTGCTCCTCCGGATGATCCTGCAGGACATCGAGAACGGCGACGGCGTCGGGGTGCTCGACCCGCACGGAGACCTCATCGACGAAGTGCTTGCTCGGATTCCCGAGAAACGGTTCTCGGACGTTGCGATCCTCGATCCGTCCGATGAGGAGTACCCGGTCGGGTTCAACGTGCTCGAAGCGCACTCCGAGGTCGAGAAGAACCTTTTGTCCTCTGATCTCGTCGCGATCTTCCGGAGATTCGCGACATCCTGGGGGGACCAGATGACGTCCATCTTGGGGAACGCGATCCTCGCGTTCCTCGAGAGTGACGCCGGCGGGTCGCTCCTCGATCTCCGGAAGTTCCTCGTCGATCCGGCATTCCGGAAGGAGTTCCTTGCGAGCGTCCGGGACGCGGAGGTCGTCTACTACTTCGAAAAGGAGTACCCGCTCCTCAAAGGCAATCCGTCGGCCTCGATCTTGACGCGACTCGATGCGTTCCTGCGCCCGAAGCTCATCCGGCTCATGGTCGGTCAGCGCCGAGGCACGCTCGACCTCCGGTCACTCATGGACAGCCGGAAGATCTTCCTCGCCAAGCTCTCGCAGGGCATCATCGGACACGAAAACGCGCACCTCTTGGGTGCGCTTCTTGTCTCCAAATTCCATCAGGCTGCGCTCTCGCGCCAGCAGCTCGCCGAGAGCGAGCGGCCCGACTTCCACCTCTATA
This sequence comes from Patescibacteria group bacterium, assembly GCA_038064855.1. NCBI lineage: Bacteria > Patescibacteria group bacterium. Next base: position 14,633 of record JBBTSE010000002.1, on the reverse strand, counting down.
TCGACGAGTTCCAGAACTTTGCCACCCCGTCGGTAGCCGCTCTCCTTGCCGAAGCTCGCAAGTACCATCTCGGTCTGGTGCTCGCGCACCAAGACACGCGGCAACTCCAAGACCAGGACGGACGGCTTTCGAGTGCTGTGCTCACCAACCCCGCCACCCGGATCTGCTTTCGCGTCGGCGATCAGGACGCGCGGCTGCTTGCGCACGGATTCTCTTCGTTCGATGCCAACGATCTCCAGTCCCTCGCCGTGGGCGAGGCGATTTGCCGGCTTGAGCGCAGTGACCAGGACTTCAACTTGCGAACGTTCCCGATCGAGGCGGTCGATCCCTCCGAGGCTCGGTCCCGGGTGGACGAGATTGTCCGGCTTTCGCGCGAGAGCTACGCGAGGCCGCGAGAAGCGGTCGAGCCGGGGCTCGGAGTCAAACGTGCGGCTACCGACGTTGAGCAGCCGCGGCCAACGACGATCGACACCCCGATCGCGGCTATGGAGCCAGTAGTGGCGGAGCACCCCGTCCCTGCAACCTCTTGCCTACCGCCAAGGGCAACACCGCCGCCATCGCGACGTCCGCCTGCAGCGACGACGTCACCCGCCGCACCGGCGTCCGGCAGAGGCGGAGCCGAACACAAGTACCTCCAACACCTCATCAAGCGACTTGCCGAGGACCGCGGCTGGAAGGCGACCATCGAGAAAGACGTCCTCGATGGCGCGGGCCGAGTCGACGTAGCGCTCTCGCGTGACGGAAAGCGCATCGCCTGCGAGATCTCAATCTCGACCAACCCCGAGCATGAGCTTGCGAACATCCAGAAGTGCCTTGCCGCCGGCTTCGACCGAGTGATCGCCGTCGCGCGAGAGAAGTCGGCGCTGCGTGACCTTTCACGAGCAGTCCAGTCGTCGCTTGCGTCAGAGAGCCTAGCCCGCGTCACCGTCTGCTCGCCGGAAGGGCTGATAGTGCATCTCGACACCGAGGAGGCGGAAGCCGGTACACCAGCGACCGTTCGCGGCTACAAAGTGCGCGTCAACTACCGGGCACCCACCGCGAGCGACTCCCGCGCCAGGGTAGAGGCCGTGTCGCGCATACTTGCAAAGGGCGCTCGACGTGTCCGCAGGGCCACGGACGTTCTGTAGCTGGATCTCACCGACGTTGTTCCATTCGCGGCTGCGAGGAGTAGAGAGCAGGGTTGTGACCCTGCTCTCTACTCCTCCGTCAGTTCTTTCGGCAGAGCGCGATGGTCACGAATTCCGGGCGGCTGTCGGCAGAGGACGTGGCTCCGGTGATCGCCCCAACGCTCGCCGGACCGACGGCAACCGCATGAGTATGGCTCGCACCGCACACGTAGTGGTCTGATCCGCCGCTATTGTCATCGACCCACCGCACATCCGAGCAGCTGTTACTCGTGATCCCACTATGCGTGTGCGGTGGTATCGCGACACCTCGAACGACCGGCTCGCCTGGATCCCCGGGATTGGTTCGACTCGGAGCCGCTTGCTTCGTCCCTCGGTGCATCGATCCTCCGGATTCAGGAGATCATCGACAGGCGTGATGCGGAGCGCGACGGTCTTGCCCTGGACCTTGCGCGTCCACTGGTAGTGGAGCCCGTGTAGCTGTGGAGGCGTTGCCTGGCACCAACAGCGGCCGCTACATCTCGTTTCTCGTTCGTGGAATCGGGATAGCTCTGAAATGCCACGAGCCAGCTCCACTTGGAGCTGGCTCTATTCTATTCGCGAGAGAAGACCGTTGCGGTCGCTGTTAGACGTGACAATGGATGACACCCATTCCTTCCTCGTTCGGATTGTAATTGGAGCGATTACTGGAAAATGTTGCCCCGGTCTCCCGTAGGCCGGAGATTTTCGACACTTCGTAGAGTCCCCAAGCGATCGACCCGTCCGACTGACTTGGGTCAGATGTCTGAAAACCTCGCATGACCTCGTTTCCCTCGATACTTCTGCCGTGGGCGTGAGGTTCGACGATTCGCGTTGCCCCGTCATAGGTAAACTCAACGACCGCGCGGCGGGCGATCGCTTGGCAAATTGCGGCGTTGCCATGATTTGCAATTCGTCGCGCTCTCAGCTGACTCAAGCTCTCTCTGACACGAAGCGACCCTACCGCTCGTCGCACAAAAACCTGCGCCCGCAAAAAAAAGAGGGGCAGTAACACTAGCCACAGCCCCCAGACGAAATGCCACCACCACGGTACGACAGCAAAGATCCCCGCAAGCCCGAACAGCACAAGAGGCGCAGTACCTACGAACGCGAAACTCGTATATACAGGTGTTAGAGCGTCGCGTTCTTCGATGCCTGCAACCGTGCCGGGGAGTGCGTTGATGATGCTCTGAAAATAGCTCAGTGCCGCAATGCTAAGAGCTATCAGCAGGAAGTACTGTGTTTCGATATCGGGACATGTGCGAATATCGATGAATCCAGCTGAGGTGATTCCGGGATGGGGATTTACGCCAAGCAAACAGTCACTCGCGGTCGCTGCTTTCGCGGGGAAAACACAATAGTACGCCCAAGAGAGCGTATGGGTTTCGCAAGCAGTGGACACGTCCCGGTGGTCTCCTTCTCAGAGAACCTAGCAGGATCCAGAAGGAACTTCCAAAGTCAGAGACGCGCTATGCGGCCTTCTGGAGGTCTGCCAAGAGAGCCTTGCTCGCATGGCGAACGCGGACCCAGGAACCAGCTGGCGCAAGAGCTCTCGTCTGTTGCGCGTTGGTAGAATTGGCATTGGTCTCAGTCACTACGGTGCGCTCATCAACAACTCGCGCATAGACTAGAACGTTCCCTTGTTCTAGCTTGACGATCCCTTCGGCAGCGAGCCGGTTGATGATGTGGTCTTCCGACTCGGGGAATTGCTCGCAAACTACGGTGATCTTCTTGACGCCTTTCTTTGCGGCGCGTCGCGCTGCGTTAACAAACTCCTCCTGAAGGTCAGCGCTGGCGTTTCCGACGTCACACCGACGGCAACGAATCGTTATGGAGGATTTTGCGGCGTCAATATCCTTGATCAAGTCCCTTACATGATCCGACGCATCCTCATAGTCGAGATGTTTAACTGAGGGAGCGTACACAAGAACCCAATATCGAATGATCGTGTAGACAGCGAGGATGAAGGCAAGTAGCGCGAGGAGTGCCAAAGATCCCATTACCTCTCTCCTTCTCGTCGGCAATTTCGGCGATTCGCTTGAGGGACACAGTACAAGGCAAAGCACATGGCTCCCCGAATGGGGATCGCCATGGGTGGCGGGGTAGTCAAGGAACCGTCAATCATAGGATATCACATACTGAGGACGTCCGGGAAGACGGGTCGCCAGGTCATCTCGGCGATGATGGAGGGCGAGCGCCCGAGTTGTGCGGCCCCAAGTGGCTGCCCAACCCCGGCTGCACGGCCATCCGCGCCGGTACGAAGACGAGCGAGGTCACTCTCGGTGGCCGCCGGATCCCACTGCGCCGGCTCCGGGCTCGCTCCGTCGACGGCCACGAACTCGCCCTGCCGAGCTTCGCCTTCGCCGCCTCGCGCGATCCCCTCGATCGCCACCCCCTGGCCGCCGTCTCGCGCGGCGTGTCCGCCCGGGGCTACGCCGACACCCTCGAGGTCCTGCCCAAGAGCGAGGCGGAGCGTTCGGTGTCGCACTCGACCGTCTCCCGGCGCTTCGTCGCTCTCTCGGCCGAGAAGCTGCGCGAGCTCCTGTCCCGCCCCCTCGCGGGTCTGAATCTGTGCGTCGAGGACGCTGGCGATTCCATGGCCGGCGCGAGGTCGCATGGGCTTGTGCGGGTAGTGAGCGACCATGATGGTTGGGGGCGCGCAGTCGTCTGTGAACGCCAACGGTGCCAGGGTGGGTTTTGGGCAGTCAACAGACTTTCTTGCGAGTGCCGAGCTGAGGGGAGGGTGGTTTTTGGGGGAACTCCGTCGGAGACCGAAGAAGCTGCTTGGCAGCGAACGAATCTGCACTGAGCCCCCTCCCTAGAGACGTCGCCGCCTACGCACAGGCTGTCACGTGCGACCACGGGCAACTATCCCGATCAGGAGGGCATCGCAAACGCACGGCCATGTGAGGCTGCCCCGTCGGCAGCCAACTCGCCAGATAGACGGACGGGTCCTCGCGGTTCTTTCGAGTGGGCAGAAAACGCCTGGGAGGCGCCAGGACCTCCTTTTGGCCATGGGAGGTGCCGTGGGGCTACCCCTCCCTCGAGTGCGTAATCCGGCCCATGCCGATCAGTGATTCTGATCCTCCCCCGCTTTGGTGGACAGCTTGACTACGCCGCCAACGGTGAAGATGGCGCTGGCGGCCGTGACCGATCGCCGCGCCATCCTTGGGATGCCCTGCTCCGCCCGCGCGACCGTCCCCTCATCGAGACCGACCAGCCCGGCAACTCGTCTTCGAGAAAGCCCCCGGGCCTCCCGAGCAGCCCGAAGGCGCTCGCCAAGGGTCCAGGCGGGATTGATGGGACAGAAGCCGAGGAAGGTGTGGATTGCCGGGATGAGGCGGACAGGTGGCTCGTGCTGGCCCAGCTCCCAATGGCAGATCGTCTCCGCCGTCACCCTGATCTGGGCGGCAACATCCTCTTGCCGGAGGCCGAGATCGAGCCGGCACCGCTTGAGGTGGTCGCCGAGGGATTTGGGAGTCTGGGGGTAGTTTTTTCCTCGTGGTTTCGAGCCCCTGAGGAGCCAATGGCAAGAAGGCAACGCTGCCATGGCACTGCGTTGCCTTTCTGCCACGGTCTTACCGACGAAAGGGAGGTGGAACACCTCGATCTGGACCTCGTTGGTGCCGACCGTGATCCGTTCGGTGATGTTCTCGACCAGCTCCCGCTTCTCGTCCTGCGTCAGGTCTGACCAGCGCGAGGCGAGGTCTTGGGATTCGACAACCACCTCGTCCCGAGAGAGGTGCTGGATGCGGAAGAAGTCGAGCTCGCCCTGGAGAGCCGGGATCTGGTCTTCGAGTTGCTTAAGGCGCTCCTCCATCGGACGGTATTCCCGGCCGAAGCCATCCTTCGAGATCTGGTCCGAGAGGTAGAGCTGCATCACCCGGTCCATCTCTCGGGTGAGCTTGCCGCGCTCACCCTCCAGGACTCCCAGGAGATCCTCCTTCTTCTTCATCTCCTCATCGGCCTGGGTGAGGTACTCGGCAATGTCGCCGGGCGAGAAGACGAACGCCTTGAGCTGCTCCCGGAAGACGGCTTCGAGGTCGTCGGTTGGGATCTTGTTGCGGCACTTCGGGCAGATGTACTTGGGGGAGTTAGAGGGAACGGACATCTTCCCGCCGCAGTGGCAGAAGACGAGACCCGCGAAGAGGTGGACGGTTCGCCGAGCAGGTCCCTTTCCGGTCTTTCGCCGCGCATCGAGGATGGCGTTCGCCCGCTCCCAGATCTCCTCCGAGACGATCGCCTCCACCTCGGAGAAGACCCAGTCCGCCTCGGGCTTGAGCACCCAGTGCTTCTTGTCGCCGGTGCTGCGGGTGTAGTTGGCTTTTCGAAGACCCTTGGCCGTGGGATCACGCAACAGACGGTCGACGGTCGTGTCCGTCCACTTCGATCCGTTGCGGGTTCGGTGGCCGGCGTCGTTCAACAGCCGAGCGACCGTCTTCTTCCGCCGATGCTCAAGGAAGAGGTCGTAGAGGAGCTTCCTGATTGGAGCCTCGTTCGGGGCCGGGACGAGTTCTCGGGCCTCCCAGCGGTAGCCGAACGGAGCCGCTCCTCCGAGCGGCTTGCCGAGCTTGGCCCGGATCGGAACCGAGGCCGCGACGCGTTCTGCGATCTCCTCCCGCTCCCACTGCGCCATGGCCGCGATCATCGTGTAGAAGAGCCGGCCCGCGGGGCTCGAGGTGTCGATCGACTCCTGGAGCGAGATGAGATCGGCCTCGTACTCGCGGAAGCGATCGGCGAGATCAAGGAGTTCTCGGGTGTTGCGCGCGAGCTTCGAGAAGATGAGCCCGGTGATCCGGCCTTCCCGGACGTCTTTGAGCATCCGTTCGGCCTCCGGGTGCCCGAGGACCGACTTCCCGCTCACCGCTTCGAGGTGGTAGACCTCGCGGACCTGCCAGCCCTTGGCCTCGGCGTAGGCGTGGGCTCGGCGCTCGTGGTGCTCGGGACTCTCGCCCCGGGCCTGGTCTTCTGTCGAGACCCGAATCCAAATGCCGACGGCCTTGGTCGCGTCGGCAAGCCGCGCCGCCTCAGGTTTCATCGCCGGCTCTCCCAGCGTCTCCAGCCACTTGAGGACCAAGTCAAGCGGTTGAGCAACGAATCCTCGTCTTGTATCAACTTGCCAACACCAACTGAAATCTCCTGCGCGAAGACCCGAGCCTAGCTCTTTCGGCAGAGCGCGATGGTAATGAATTCCGGGCGGCTGTCGACGGGCGAAGTTGCTCCGTTGACCGTCCCGCCGCTCGCTGGCCCGGTAGCAATTGCATGACTGTGGTTGGCACCGCACACATAGTGATCGGATCCGCCGCTGTTGTCATCGACCCACCGAACATCGGAGCAGCTGTTGCTCGTATTTCCACTGTGCGTGTGTGGCGGTATCGTGAGACCATCTACACTATGCCCATGCCCATTGCTGCCACCACTCACACCTGGAGTGGTTGATGCGACAAGGAATCTGCCCTCGTAGCCTGTTACCGCGCTAAAGCCGGTTGGGCACACGCCATCAGAAAGAAGGATGGCGCCCGCAGGTACCCCGAAGCTCATGTCGAGGGTGATGTCGAGCCGTGCTTCGTGGCTCGTTGTCGTGTTCTCACGGCTATCGAACTGGACGTTGAGGGTGGAACCTGGGGACCGAATGAGCGCGACTCCCTCGTTCGGGCTCGTCCCATCTATCCAGCCCTGAACGAGCTGCGTGGCATCAATGATTGTGTAGCCGCGCCCGGTCACACTCACATTCGACTCGACTGGTGAACTCGCAAGCAGGGGCGCGTTGGCGTGCGTGATGGTCCCTTGATTCCACTCACCGACCACACGGAACACATCGAACGAACCGCCCGTTGACACGGTGTTCGCCCATACTTTGATGGTGGCCTTTGCGACATCAGCACCCGTCGTTCCAGCAGGAAGAACCGGCGGTAAGAAGAAGCGGAGCCAGCAGCGCTCGCTGCTGCTCACACGGCAAGTAGTGGCGGCCCCGTTGTTCGTGGTTGAAAACACTGATGACGTATACGCATCGCGAGTAAGCACTCCTTCGGTCGCGGAGGCAAGACGGTCAGCGCTTACGAGCCAGAGCGCTCCTGCCAACGTTACCACAAACCTAACACGTGAACTCATCTGATTCCTCCTTTCACCTTATGCTCAGACACATATACAGTATCGTCACTTCCACGATCTTTGGTCCGCTCGACCTGTAGACCGTACCGCACAACACTCAGCCCCCCTGGGTGTCCTGGCGGAAATAGTATCCCATAACGAAACCCATTGCCGATCCCCAATATCCAGCGAGAACCGGAACAGCCTTAATCGCGCTCTCTATGTCTCCTTTTGTTATTGCTACGACAAATACCACGATCGTTAGCAGTATCCCCGTTAATATATACCCAAGAGCTACAACCCAGGCGATTCCTCCTTGGCGGCGCTCCTTTGCCGTTTCTTCCGTTACCGCCGACTCCGCCTTGCCTACCCGCCGGTCAACCCACTTGGAGAGCATTTCCTCGCGAATAGGTTCCACTTACTTCACCCCTCGCTGCACAGCACAGGATCGGCGACTTTCGGCGGCACACACATCTCGTCCCACTCTGTGCTTAATCGCTCCCTCGATCCTCTGTTTCCTGATTCATCACGGCGATGGAGGTTCATCCCTATGTTCTCCCACTTCAGAAGTCGCAACCTTCAACCCACTCTCGTCATCCGTTCGTCTGCCACCGCTCCGGGCTCGCTGAGAGGGGAACAGTCCTGGCTCAAGAATAACTCCCTTGATCTCTCCATCGGTATCTCGCAAAAGCACTTCTTTGTTTGATGCAAGCTGCTCGATGACCCAGTCATAAACGCCGATCGATCGGCGTACGACCTCTGCTCGGCTCACGCCAAGCTCCTGAGCAAGTTCATCTAGGCGGTCGAGGGCCTGCTGCGAGAGCAGAAACGTCGTCTTCTCCTTGGGGGGCACTTATCTCTCCTTTCTCAACAAGAACTCCTTCTGCCAGTAGGATATCCCGCAACTTTCGACGCTCACCGCCGTTCAGATGCTGCTGCCCGGATTCTGCTTGGCAAACTTGGAATTCTCTTGCTTCCTGTTTACGCTGCATCACCTCTGGTCCATCAAGAGTCCAAGATCCATGCGGAAGGATGCGCTCCTCGAAAATTCTACGCATCCGTAGCCCTTGGCGCATCGCCTCCAGAGGGTTTCCACTCATAATCTCGTGGAGCAACAAGCGCTCTTGAGCGAGGGTCCTATCCACATACCAGTGATACACGCATGATAGTGCGCTCTGTAGGGCAACAGCCGTCGGCGGTCGTCCCTGGACCTCTTCGAGCGCCGTGATCAGTCTTGTCGGGGCAAGGCACAGTAGTGCAAAGACGTTTGCCTCGATCTCCAATAACCTTCTGGTGTCATTGCTCTCCAAAAACCAGCTCTCGGCTGGTTTTGCTACAAGCATACCAGGCCGCATGAGCTTTCCGTGAAGAAAAATATGCCCAAGCTCGTGAGCTATACAGAACCGACGAATGACACGATCCGCCAAAGGTCGAACGAGAATCGCAAAAAGTGATCGCTGCTTGCCATTGATCAAGTGATTCCATTTTACCACTGCCGCAAGAAGGCCCTTCGGTAGTGGCTGATTGTCAAAAAGGCCTATGTTTGGATATCTTGCTATATGTCCTCCGATCAGTTCCTCCGAGAGGATCCGCTTATTGACGACAGTACAGCCAAGCCTCTTCAAGAAGCGTGATACCGCGAGGCTTGTACGACAGAATTCAGCGAAGCGTTCCGTTGCGCCATCTGTTGCCGCATGCATAGCTCTTACTCCGCATCTGGCTTATCGGTTTTGCACTTGAGTATGAGGGTCGCGAAGATGTCAGCCATGTTGATATGTTTGATATCGTGAGCCGTGATGATCTTTTGTCCGGAGCCGAGTGTACCGCCGGCTATCCGCAGTGTCGCCGTGGTACCTTTTACAGGTGACGCACCTTCCGGTTCCTCCGTCGGGCAGTCTCGACGAACGCGGCGATCCAAATAACCTGTGCGATCATAGAGGGCATTCAGTGTTAACGCCGAGGGTGTTGGCGTGAGGAGCGTGAGTATTTCTTCGACGCTCATGCCCAATAGAGCTGCTACTTGCTGATCCGTAAGCCTCCGGTGATAGGCTCGACGCTTAATCCGTGCCGCCTCAAGGGGACCGATTTCTAGCGCCTGGGCAATGGCGTGAATTGAGAAGCAGCGAGCTCGATACACTCGCCTACGCATGAAGACGAAGCGTGCATAGTCATCATCATCGATGCGTAGTTGCTCAGTAGCTCTGGTTTTGCGGCGGCTGTTAGCCACCGCCGTGATGAGAAGAATCCCTTCGGGAAGTCTCCAGCCTCGGTCCGCATGAAGCTTGATCGATCGGACGAGTTCGTCCATCAACTGGTTCAACCACTCGCTAATGGCATCAAAATCACTGCGCGGTTCAACTTCTACACCCGCGTTGAAGAGGGTCGTTATGATGCGACGCGTGGCTTCGGTCTTCTGTGCGTCACGTGAATAGACCGAGACGAAACCTGACCAGCAAGCCCAGCTATCTGCAGCCGCTCCGAGAATCTCAGATAGGTGCTCTGAAGTAGCTGCTCGGTTCGGATCGATCTCGAGAACACGGCGTACGAGCTGTCGCTGCTCAATCGTCCCATCGAGGAACCTCTCAAGAAACGCGATCTGCTCCTTGGAGAGCTGAGAGAGGCTGCTTCTGAGTGCGCGATCCTGGTCGTCATCTTCATCGCGGCATCGCGGCATTTGGTTCTCCCTTTCGGCAAATGCGCTTCTGCGAATTCGTTTCCTGCCATGATGAACCCGATCGTTCCTCCCTTACGACCAGCGCGACATGGCCACGGGTGTCTGGTTCTACGTTCTGATCTGGACAGCCACAGCATCCTCCTTTCGCTAGGTGTGTCGGCTTCGAACTAGGCTCTAGAAAGTTACGTCTTGGGGACTGTATGGCAGCAGAAAGGTGGCGTGTCAACAGCGAAACGGATGTCAAAAGGAGGTATTGACAGAAAGCGCCGTAAGATCAATGATTTAAGGAGATCCTCGTCCCTTTCCTGGGATGGGGGCCTGGGTGGGGGCTCTGCGGGGCCTTCGGTGTTCTCCCGGGCCCCGCAGAGTTCCCCAACCCCAACCAAACATGGTTGGGGTTTTCGCACTCTGTGGGGCTTGGACAGCCGACCACCATTGCCGCCGCATCGAACACCGCCTGCCGCTGATCCTCGCTCATCCAGAGCCTGCGCTTTGGCGGTCGGTATAGGCCGAGTTCCGGAAAGCGAGCGACGATCACGCCCGCGATTTCGTGTTTGTTCCGTGCGCCCTGGCGCGCGAAGACGCCGCGCATCTTCGCGGTCGAGACCCTGCGAAGAGAGACTCGTCGCTGGGTTGCGAGTTCGGCGACCTGGCGGAGCGTCTTCTCGATCCGCGGCCCCCTCCGGGAACTCGGATCGTCAATATCCTCGACGACGATCACGGAGGGCCGGTAGAGCCGGATGAGGTCGTCGACCTTCTCGAGAGTGTTTCGTTCCTTCTCCTCGCGGATATCGCGAAGGCCCCAGTCGATGAGGTGATCCGATCCCTCGATGACCACGAAGCCGAAGCCTCTCGTGTTGAGATCGATCGCGAGCACGCGAAGAAGCCGCTTCTTCAAGGAAGCGGTTCGAGCCGGTAATCGAGGTCGTCGGGCGGTCGGCGCGTGATGATCGTGAACGCCGCGAGTTTGCGGTCGAGCCGGGGGTCATCGCGTCTCTTCTTCAGCCGGAGTCGGAGGAGGTGTGCACGCCGACGGGCATCCTTCTCCACCTGCTCGAAGGCACCCGCGAAGAGCTCACGAACTGGAGTGTCGAAGATGATCTCACAGAGCAGGGCGTTCTTGAGCGTGGGCTCACGAAGGAACCGTTCGTAGTGCGAGACCTTGGCAGCGGACCGACATCCCAACAGAAACGCCACCTCTCGTTGCGAGAGTCCGGCCCGTTTCCGGGAGCCGCGAAGGTAGTTGGGGAGCCTTGCCTGGTGCGCCATACAGATTCAGGGTCCGCCAAAATCCAATCGCGGGTAAGGATGGGAAAGTTGCCGAGAGCGTAAACTTCTGTGGATTGGTGAATCGAGTCGAGAGACATGGATGGCTGGGTAGACAATGGGGATGTAGGGGACATCAAACATAACGGATGGGGTGGCCCAATCGCTACGCAGAATGTGGTTTCACCGATTGACGTTGTCGTCTACGCTGCCTTCGCAACATCCCCGATGTCCCCCATGTCCACCCGGTCGGGTTTGTCCAACTCTTCTCCGCTGTCGAGGCCGTACTTCTCGCGCAGGAGCGGGAGACGCAAGAGTTCTTCTGGTGGGATCACGAAACTGCCGTGGCTTTTCTGCGCCCGGAGGCCGAGGCGTCTGCGAATGATCGTGCCGATCCACTTCGAGGTGACCTTCCGGTCGTAGTCCTCGCCGTGGCGCTCGGTAAAGAGACGCGTGATCTCACCCACGGACGCTCTCCCGTTGGGTGCGGCGGCGAGATCCGAGATCACCTCGAGCACCTGCGCTTCGGTGTCCATCGCGCGCTCAGCGACGATCTCGCGGTGGTAGCGGCGCGCGACATCGTGGAGCTCGCGCTTCGTCTCGGGATCATCGATCACCGAGAGGAGCGGAACGAAGACCTGGTTGAGCCGGGGCTCGACCGAGCGATCAACGAGACTCTCGTTGGGAAGACGCTTTCCCCAGTTCCGGAAGCGGAAGAGAAGGAGCTGGTTGCGGATGTGCCCGGCTTCTTCCTCGGCGTCGACCGGTTGGTTGATCGGGATGTCGTGGCGAAGTCGCCTGCCGCCCATCTCTTCGGTGATGAACCGGCTCTCGAGTGCCCGATCTTGGAAGTAGCCGCGGGTGGCGACAAGCTTGGGTCCGAAGACCTGGTAGGCTCGCGGGTTGAACTCGCCTTTCTCGGAGGCCTGGCTGCGCAGCACGGGGAAGCCGCGGGCATTGCCGTTGTTCAAGATCTTCACAACCTCCGCCTTCTCGTCCGACACGCGGATGTCGCCCTCGTCGATGATGAGGGTTCCGCGGAAGGTATCGAGCAGACGGAAGAGCGGCGAGACCGTGGAGGCACCCGAGGCGAAGATCGGCTTGTAGCAGAGAGACCCCACCGTCAGGAGAAAGCGCGTCTTGCCGCTGCCGGGGTCTCCCCGAACACGGAGGTAGGGAAGCTCGTTGAAACCGTCGTAGAGCCAGGTCAGGATGACATAGTAGACGACGATCCTCTCGAAGAGCGGAGTCACATCCACGTAACGGTGGATGAAGGCTTGGATGCGGTCGACGAGTTCCTTCTCCGACCCGTACTCTTCGGGTCCCGCCGGGAAGAGGACGATGCGATTCTTGATGAGGTTGTTGTAGGGCGAGTACGGGACGAGCTTTCGGTTCTGGCCGGCATCGATTTGGAGCTCAAGCGTCCACTTCTCATCCTTCCAGACCGCGAACGCGGTCTTCTTGCGCTTCGGATCGTAGATCATCTCGATCATTCGTCCGTCTTCCTCGACCGACGAGACCATCGGAATGCGCCGGAGCGCCCCCGCATTTGCGATGTGAGTGAATTGTTCCATACTCGAGACGGTACGCGTGATCGTTGCCGTCGCGAAGGATGGGAGAGTTGGCGGCGACGACATGATGCCCACTCGTCCGCGTTCCGCCTCCGGAGAGTTGACACCCGTCAAGGACAGCTTCTAGTATGCGAGCAGGGATGGGTACTTCGTCGAGAACGACAACTTCTCCATCCTCCTCGCTGCCGGCGCTTCTCGCTACGCTCCCTTCATGGAGCTCACCGAGGACGACATCCGAGAATACCAGGCGATCTGGAAGAAAGAGTTTGGCGAGGAGATCTCGGTTGAAGAGGCGCGACGCTCGGCCTCGCAGCTTCTCGAACTCTACCGGTCACTCCTCTTCGAAGACCCTCCGCCTCCACTCTCATGAACTACTTTCTTTACTGCAGAAAATCTTCCGAGGACGAGGACCGTCAAGTTCTCTCCATCGACTCCCAGCGCCGCGAGATGGAACGGTGTGCTTCGGCGTGGCCGGATGTGACGATCGTACGGGTGTATGAGGAATCGCGCAGCGCACGCACGCCGGGCCGTCCGATCTTCGAGGAGATGGTCCGGCGCATCGAAAAAGGCGAGGCCGAGGGGATCATCGCCTGGCACCCCGATCGCCTTGCGCGAAACTCGATCGACGGCGGCAGGATCATCTACCTGCTCGACACGGGGCGGCTCCGCGATCTCAAGTTTGCGACCTTCACCTTCGAGAACAACCCGCAAGGAAAGTTCATGCTGGCGATCACCTTCGGATATTCCAAGTACTACGTCGACAGTCTGTCGGAGAACATCCGTCGCGGAAACCGCACCAAGGTGGAACATGGCTGGCTGCCCACCCGTGCTCCGCTTGGCTACCTCAACGACCATGAGACACGAACCACGGTTCCCGATCCCGAACGCTTTCCGCTCGTTCGTCGCATGTGGGAGTTGGCACTCACGGGCGTCTTTGCACCTCGGAGGATCTGGGACATCTCTACTTGCGAGTGGGGACTCACCACACCCAAGCGAAAGCGCATGGGTGGCGGGCCGATCACGCTCTCTGCCGTCTACAAGATCCTCTCGAACCAATTCTACGCGGGTGTTCTCGAATGGGAGGGCAAGATCTACACCGGCAAGCACAAGCCGCTGGTCACGCTCGACGAGTTCGATCGGGTTCAGGAGATCCTCGGACGACCGGGGAGAGCTCGCCCCAAGCACCACCAGTTCACCTACACCGGTATGTTCCGGTGTGGCGAGTGCGCGCTCTCCGTGACCGCCGAGAACAAAGTGAACCGCTTCGGCTCTCGCTACACCTACTACCACTGCACGCGGCGGAGACAGGACTACCGTTGCCGGCAGCCCGTCATCGAGCAGGCCCAGCTCGAAGCGCAGCTCCTCGACTTCCTCCGCGCGATCACTCTCCCAGAGAGCTTCAGGGGGTACGTGCTCGACCGACTTGAGCGCCTGGCGCGCACCGGTGCCAGCGACCACGACGGGCAACGTCGATCGCTCGAGAAGGCGCTCCTCTCGATCGACACCCAGCTCCGGAATCTCAGAAAGCTGCGGGTGCGCGACATCCTGAGCGATGACGACTTCCTGGGCGATCGGGCCGAGCTCGAACGCGAGCAGCTCCGACTCCGTCAATCTCTCGAGAGACTCCAGCGGGCACGCGGATGGTTCGAACCCGGCCGAGAGCTCGTTTCCTTCAACACTGGACTCGTTTCTCAGTTTGAGCGCGGCGAGCCCGCCACCAAACGCCTCGTGCTCGAAACAGTGGGTTCGAACCCGACCCTCCGCGACCGAAAGCTGTTGCTGGAGGCCAAGAAACCATTCCGGCGATGGTCGAAAACACCATCAAATTCTGAACTGTGGTGTCATTATATCATTTGCTCGAACTTTTTTTGAGCGAGAATGAATCGTTTC